>NZ_JBFTNR010000124.1:0-7458 GCF_056665995.1 Stenotrophomonas sp. 05L44_2 | reverse complement strand
GGCGCGGTGCTCAACGCTGTGTTGAAACTGGATGGCAACGATGCGGGGTGGCGCGCGCAGGCATTGGCGCAGCCGGCAGCCTTCGAATGGAACACGAAGAAGATCGCGACCAAATGGGCTGACAACCTGATCGCTGCGATCGATGCCAGCCGTGATGCGACGCTGGAGCGACTGCTGTTCGCACTGGGCATCGAGCACGTCGGCGAGAGCACCGCCAAGGCACTGGCACAGTGGTTTGGCGATCTGGCGTTGATCCGCCGTCTGCCGTGGCCGTTGTTCAAGCGCGTGCCGGAYATCGGYGGSGAAGTGGCGCGCTCGCTSGGYCACTTCTTCGARCAGKMRGGCAAYCAGSASGCCATCGACGYGCTGCTGCAGGTGGGSCAGGTGCGCATCAGCGACGTGCACCCGCCAAGTGCAAAGCTGCGCGAGGGGCTGGACCTTGCCCAGCTGCTGGTCGAAGCGGAGATTCCCGGCATTACCCGCCTGCGCGCGGAGAAGCTGGTGGCCGCACTGCCCAGCGCGCAGGCGGTGCTGGACGCCGAGCACGGCCAGTTCGTCAACGCCGGTCTGCCCGATGACACCGCGCGCGGCGTCGCTGACTGGCTGGACAGCGAGGGCCATGGCGCGATGTTGCTGGCCGCCGAAGTGGAGATGAAGCACATCCTGGCCAGTGCGCCGGCCCTGGCCGAAGTGGTTGCCGGTCCGCTGGACGGGCAGACGGTGGTGCTTACCGGCACGCTGGCCCAGCTCAATCGCGATACCGCCAAGGAGCGCCTGGAGGCGCTGGGCGCAAAGGTGTCGGGCAGCGTGTCGAAGAAGACCAGTTTCGTGGTGGCAGGCACCGAGGCAGGTTCAAAGCTGGACAAGGCGCAATCGCTGGGCGTTCCGGTGTGGGACGAAGAGCGCCTGCTGGCCTACCTGGCCGAACACGAGTGATGAACCGGTCGGGTGCGCAGGCACCCGGTACGCAACCGCAAAGGAACACTGATGCAGACCGCTCCGCTGGATTTCCGCCTGGCCACCCGTGCCGACGAGGAACTGCTGATCGCGCTGATGCGCGATTTCTACGCCGAAGACAAGATCGAATTCGACGATGCGCGCGTGCGCCGTGGTGTCGATGCGCTGCTGGCCGATCCGCGCAACGGGGAAGTGCTGCTGTGGCTGGACGAGGCCGCGGCCGTCGTTGGCTATGCGGTCATCGCGATGGGCTTCAGCCTGGAGCAGGGCGGCCATTTCATGCTGCTCGACGAGCTCTACCTCAGCCATCGGGCACGTGGCCGTGGCCGTGGCAAGCGGGCACTGGCCATCTGCRAACAACGCGCGCGCGGGCGCGGGGTCAGCCGGCTGCGGCTGGAGGTGAACCATCACAACGAGCTGGCGCGCCGCCTGTACCTGGCCAGTGGCTACATCGATGACACGCGCGATCTTCTGACCCTGCCGCTGGACCATCCGCGCCCGGAGGGCATCCTGTGAGCGAGGCACTGCTGCGCAGCCTGCAACAGCGTGCCGGCCTCAATGCGCTGGTGCGACGCTTCTTTGCCGAKCGYGGCGTGCTGGAAGTGGAAACGCCGATCCTTTCCGTGGCCGGCAACACCGAGCCGAACATCGACAGCTTCCACACCGATTTCAGCGGCCACGTCGATGCGGGCGGACGCCGCCGCTGGCTGCGCACGTCGCCGGAGTTCCCGCTCAAGCGCCTGCTCGCTGCCGGCGTGGGCGACTGCTATGAGCTGGGCCGGGTGTTCCGCAATGGCGAAGCCGGTGGCCGCCACAATCCYGAGTTCACCATGCTGGAGTGGTATCGGGTTGGCTGGGACCACCATCGGTTGCTGCAGGAAACCGCGGAACTGGTGGGGCAGGCGTTGGCGCTGGTTGGCCGCAGCGCGACGCTGCGCGTGCTGAGCTATCGCGAACTGTTCCAGCAACAGGCCGGCGTGGACCCGTTCGATGCCGATGAGGGCCAACTGCGCGCCGCGCTGGGCGAGGTGCACATCGATCCGGTAGGCCTGACCCGCGATGATTGGCTGGATCTGTTGATGACCCACCGTATCCAACCGCACTTCGATGACACGGTCATGACCGTGGTCCACGACTGGCCCGCCAGCCAGGCGGCACTGGCGCGCATCCGCCCCGGCACACCGCCGCTGGCCGAGCGTTTCGAGCTGTACCTGGGCGCGGTGGAACTGGCCAATGGCTATAACGAACTGAACGATGCGGCTGAACAGCGCGCGCGTTTCCAGCATGACCTGCAGCGTCGCCATGCACGGGGGCAGGTACAGCCCGCGCTGGATGAAGCGTTGTTGCATGCACTGCCTGCAATGCCCGCCTGTGCCGGTGTTGCCGTTGGCATTGATCGCCTGCTGATGGCGATGCACCGCACACCGCGCATCGCCGACGTGCTTGCATTCGATTTCGCGCACGCATGAGCCGATCTCCCCTGCACCTGGCAGGCTGAACGAAAACACGCGTCTGCGCGCTTGATTCAGCAAGCACGATGATGCTCTTATCACAGCCGATACCGCACACTTGCGTCGTGGTTCATCCATTCATGGGGAAGGCTTTGGTCAAGTGGTTTGCGGTCGTAGCGGCACCGATGTACTCCGTGGCGATATGGGGTGGCCTGCTTCCGTCGACCGCATCGGCGCAGTCGCTTGGCTATGACAGCGAAGTGGTGACCTGCGAATCCCGCGACATGGGTTGGGTGCATTGCGACATCGATGTCAGCAACGGCGTCGACCTGATCCGCCAGTTGTCCAGCAACAGCTGCATCCGTGGCAGCGAGTGGGGCACCGACCGCAGTGGCGTGTGGGTGACCCTGGGCTGCCGCGCGGAATTTCGTGCGCGCCCGGCAGAGAATGCTGCAGCGCCGCCGACCGAGGGGCGCAAGCGCCTGGTGCGGCGGGTAGTGCGTTGTGAGTCCAATGGTCGCCCGCAGAGCTGCCCGGTACGCCTGGACGGTGCGCCGGTACGGTTGCTGCGGCAGCTGTCGGTGCTTCCGTGCCGGGAAGGGCAGGGCTGGGGCTACAAGCGCAATGAGGTGTGGACCACCCGCGGTTGCCAGGGTGATTTCGAGGTGGCCGACGAGCAGGGCCGTTTCGTCGACATGCCGCGCCGGCTGACCTGCGAATCCAAGTCCAAGAAGCGCCGCTTCTGTGGCGCCAGCATCTCCACCAGCGCCACCCTCTCCAACCAGCTTTCCAGCACCCCGTGCGAGGAAGGCAGCACCTGGGGCTGGAACCGCAACGGCATCTGGGTCGATGGCGGCTGCCGCGCCGAATTCTCGGTGAACTGACCCCGGACAGGGGCCATCCGTGCGTGGCGTGGCCCTACAATAGGGCCATGAATACCGCCACCGACCTCGACTACGCCCGCTACGACCACATCCGCCCGATCCTGTGGACCGGCGATGCCCTGCAACTGCTCGACCAGCGCAAGCTGCCGTTCGTGGTCGAGCATGTGGCCTGCCATGACAGCGATGAGGTGGCTGCCGCCATCCACGCCCTGACCGTGCGCGGTGCGCCGGCCATCGGCATCGCCGCCGCCTGGGGTGTGGTGCTGGCCGCACGTGATGTGCAGGCGGCCGATGGCGCGCATGCCCTGCAGCAGCTGGAACCGGCGCTGCAGCGGCTGAATGCCTCTCGCCCGACCGCGGTGAACCTGGCCTGGGCGCTGGCACGCATGCGACGTTGCCTTAGCGCTGCCGGTGCCGACTGGAAGGCGCTGCTGGAGGCTGAAGCGCAAGCGATCGCCGAAGAAGACCTGGCCGCGAACCGCCACATGGGCGCACTCGGTGCCGGCCTGATCGAGGCCGGCAGCGGCGTGTTGACCCATTGCAATACCGGCTCGCTGGCCACCGCCGGCTTCGGTACGGCGCTGGGCGTGATCCGCGCCGGCATGGCCCAGGACCGCATCGCCCGTGTGTTCGCAGGTGAGACCCGGCCGTGGTTGCAGGGTGCGCGCCTGACCGTGTGGGAGCTGCAGCAGGACGGCATCGACGCGACGCTGATCGCCGACTCGGCCGCCTCGCACCTGATGAAGACCGGTGCGGTGCAGTGGGTGATCGTGGGCGCTGACCGCATCTGCGCCAATGGCGATACGGCCAACAAGATCGGCACCTACCAGCTGGCCATCGCGGCCCGCCACCACGGGGTGAAGTTCATGGTCGTGGCGCCGTCCTCGACGGTGGACATGGATACCGTGGACGGCAGCCAGATCGAGATCGAGCAGCGCGATCCGGGCGAACTGTACGGCGTGGGCGGCACCCGCACCGTGGCCGAGGGCATCGCCGCCTGGAACCCGGTGTTCGATGTCACCCCGGGCGAGCTGATCGATGCCATCGTGACCGAGCGGGGGGTGATCCTGAACCCGACCGCGGAGAACATGCGCGCTGCCTTCGGCGGCTGACGCGGGCAGGGGGCGGGTGCCTTTCCGCTGGAAAGGGCTCCGACCCCGGCGTCCGGTAGTGCCGGCCGCTGGCCGGCAACCCCCTAAGTTCCTGATTTGTGCCGGTAAAATCACCGTAAAGGCAGGCGGAAAACGGCCCCGTGTGGTAGAATCCAGCGGTTGAATCGAGGTTCCGGCACGACCACCCCCGGGTGGATGCGCCGGACTGGACCGCTACCAGACAACGGAACCCGAATGGCAGAAACCGCCAAGGAAATCATCCAGGTCAACCTGGAAGACGAGATGCGCAAGAGCTACCTCGATTACGCCATGAGCGTGATCGTGGGGCGCGCGCTGCCAGATGCGCGCGATGGCCTCAAGCCGGTGCATCGTCGTGTGCTGTTTGCGATGAATGAACTCAACGCGCACAGCAACAAGCCCTACTTCAAGTCGGCACGTATCGTCGGTGACGTCATCGGTAAGTACCACCCGCATGGCGACCAGTCGGTGTACGACACGCTGGTGCGATTGGCACAGCCGTTCTCGCTGCGYTACMTGCTGGTMGATGGCCAGGGYAACTTCGGTTCGGTCGACGGCGACWCCGCCGCKGCGATGCGATACACCGAGGCGCGCATGTCGCGGCTCGCGCATGAGCTGATGGCGGACATCGACAAGGAAACCGTCGATTTCCAGCCCAACTACGACGAAAAGGAACTGGAGCCGACGGTCATGCCGACCCGGTTCCCGAACCTGCTGGTCAATGGTTCGGCCGGTATTGCGGTGGGCATGGCGACCAACATTCCGCCGCACAACCTCACCGAATCGATCAATGCCTGCATCGCGCTGATCGACAATCCGGAAATCGATATCGACGGCCTGATGGAGTTCATCCCGGGCCCGGATTTCCCGACTGCGGGCATCATCAACGGCACCGCCGGCATCATCGCCGGTTACCGCACCGGCCGTGGCCGCGTGCGCATTCGTGCCAAGGCGGATGTCGAAGTGGCCGACAACGGCCGCGAATCGATCATCGTCACTGAAATTCCTTACCAGGTGAACAAGGCGCGTCTGATCGAGAAGATCGCCGAGCTGGTCAAGGAAAAGAAGATCGAAGGCATCAGCGAGCTGCGCGATGAGTCCGACAAGGACGGCATGCGCATCTACATCGAAATCAAGCGCGGCGAGTCGGCCGAGGTTGTGCTCAACAACCTCTACCAGCAGACCCAGATGGAGTCGGTGTTCGGCATCAACATGGTGGCGCTGGTCGACGGCCGCCCGCAGTTGATGAACCTCAAGCAGATGCTGGAGGCCTTCGTCCGCCACCGTCGCGAAGTGGTTACCCGCCGCACCGTGTTCGAGCTGCGCAAGGCGCGCGCCCGTGCCCACGTGCTGGAAGGCCTGACCGTTGCGCTGGCCAACATCGACGAGATGATCGAACTGATCAAGACCTCGCCGAACCCCACCGAGGCACGCGAGCGCATGCTTGCGCGCCTGTGGGAACCGGGCCTGGTCGGTTCGATGCTCGGCGCCGCCGGTGCCGAAGCCTCGCGTCCCGATGACCTGCCCAAGGGCGTGGGCCTGATCGAAGGCGGCTACCAGCTGACCGAGATCCAGGCGACCCAGATCCTGGAAATGCGCCTGCACCGCCTGACCGGGCTGGAGCAGGACCGCCTGACCGAGGAATACAAGCAGCTGCTGGAAGTGATCGCCGGGCTCATCCATATCCTGGAAGATCCCGATCGCCTGCTGCAGGTGATCCGCGAAGAGCTGATCAACGTGCGGGCCGAGTTCGGTGACGAGCGCCGTACCGAGATCCGCCACAGCGAAGAAGACCTGGACATCCTTGATCTGATCGCCCCGGAAGACGTGGTGGTCACCCTGTCGCATGCCGGTTACGTGAAGCGCCAGCCGGTCAGCGCCTATCGCGCCCAGCGTCGAGGCGGCCGTGGCCGCAGCGCGGCGTCGACCAAGGAAGAGGATTTCATCGAGCAGCTGTGGCTGGTCAACACGCACGACACGCTGCTGACCTTCACCAGTTCGGGCAAGGTGTTCTGGCTGCCGGTGTACCAGCTGCCTGAAGCCGGTTCCAATGCCCGCGGTCGCCCGATCATCAACTGGATCCCGCTGGAGCCGGGCGAACGCGTTCAGGCCGTGCTGCCGGTGCGCGAGTACGCCGATGGCCAGTTCGTGTTCTTCGCCACCAAGAACGGTACGGTCAAGAAGACCCCGCTGGGCGAGTTCGCCTTCCGTCTGGCCCGCGGCAAGATCGCGATCAACCTCGACGAGGGCGATGCGCTGGTCGGCGTCGGCCTGACCGATGGCGAGCGTGACATCCTGCTGTTCGCCTCCAACGGCAAGACCGTGCGCTTCGGTGAAGACAAGGTCCGCTCGATGGGTCGTACCGCTACCGGCGTGCGCGGCATCAGGATGCCGGCCGGCGAGGAAGTGGTCAGCCTGATCGTGGCCGAGAGTGCTGGCGGCATCGAGGACGAGAACGAGGACGACAACGGTGTCGAGGAGGCCATCGCCACGGGCGATGCGCTGATCGAAGGTGCCGACGACGCGAACCTGCGTTACATCCTCACCGCCACCGAAAACGGCTACGGCAAGCGCACCCCGCTGCCGGACTACCCGCGCAAGGGTCGTGGCACGCAGGGCGTCATCGGCATCCAGACCACCGAGCGCAATGGCAAGCTGGTTGCCGCGGTGCTGATGGGTACCGACGATGAAGTCCTGCTGATCTCCGACGGCGGCACCCTGGTGCGTACCCGTGGCTCGGAAATCAGCCGCGTCGGCCGCAACACCCAGGGCGTGACCCTGATCCGCCTGTCCAAGGACGAGAAGCTGCAGGCGGTGGAGCGCATGGATGCCTCGATCGACGAGGACGAGGACGAGGTGGCCGCCGCCGCCCCGGCCACGACCGACGGCGCACCGGCTGCTGCCAGCAGCGAGGACGCCGCGCAGGAGTGATCCTGCCGCGATGCTGAGGTACCCGACGACGCCGGCCTTGTGCCGGCGTCGTCGTGTCTGCAGTCGAAAATACGCACGCACTTCACGGTGACGGTGGCATAAGGG
>NZ_JBFTNR010000123.1:0-7475 GCF_056665995.1 Stenotrophomonas sp. 05L44_2 | reverse complement strand
CGGCATGGATGCCGCGGCCAAGCCTCCAGGGACGGATTCACGGCGTCCCCCGCGAACCCAACCCGGCCGACCCACCTGCGGCTTTTGCATTCCGCGACCAACCACACCCACCCACGAGGGGCTGCGCCGTTGGCTGAAACCCGCGGATTCGTTAGCCGGAAGTTAAAGATCCGTAAGCGTTCTGCTGCTATCCCGCAGTCATCTGCATGCAACGGATCGTCATTAGTCTTCGTGACGTTCCAGTCAGCTTGGCCGCGGTAAGCTCTATCCCGATGAGCCAACAAGTACCGCTCATCGTGTGCAGTACGCAGTAGCAATTTGGAGGAAGACATCACATGGCAATCGTTCTTTATGTCGGTGGTAGCAAGGATGGCGAGAAGGGCGTGGTGCCCTACGGCTTCAGCAAATCCCGCGCCGATACCGCGCTGGGGCCGGAGTTCTACACGGAGCGGTTCATGGAACTGCAGGGTGTCGGCAAGGTCCGCCTGATGGCGCTGGAGAGCCTGCGTGACGACATCGTCATGCAGCGTGCCGCCCGCCACTACCGCTGACCTTCGCAGTACGCGGCAGGACGCGCTCCACCATCGCGCGTCCGCGCCGGCATCCCAGCCCCGGGGCCAGTCCGAGCCCCTTTTGCCAGGATGCCGGCGTCCCATCCGGACCCACCGCCTGAACCGCCGCTCTGTCAACGCCTTGTCCCTGCCGCCCGCGCATTGCAAGAATGGGCCTTTCCCGCAATGCGGCCCAGGCCGGAAACAATGCACGACGCCAAGCACGCCCAGCGCCAGCTCGCCCAGCAGATCGCCCAGACCATCGCCGATGAAATCGGTGCCCAGACCGCCCAGGTCAGCGCCGCTGTCGGCCTGCTCGATGAAGGCGCCAGCGTTCCGTTCATCGCCCGCTACCGCAAGGAAGTCACCGGCGGCCTGGACGACACCCAGCTGCGCAACCTGGAAACCCGCCTGACCTACCTGCGCGAACTGGAAGACCGCCGTGCGGCGGTGCTGGCCAGCATCGGTGAGCAGGGCAAGCTCAGCGATGAGCTGCGCAACGAGATCCTCGCCGCCGACACCAAGAGCCGGTTGGAAGATCTGTACCTGCCGTACAAGCCCAAGCGTCGCACCCGCGCGCAGATCGCCCGCGAAGCAGGACTGGAGCCGTTGGCCGACGGCCTGTTGGGCGATCCGACACAGGACCCGCAGGTCTTTGCCGCCACGTTCGTGGATGCCGACAAGGGCGTAGCCGATACCAAGGCCGCGCTGGAAGGTGCCCGCGCGATCCTGATGGAGCGCTGGGGCGAGGACGCCACGCTGGTTGGCGAGCTGCGCAGCTGGTTGAGCGAGCAGGGCGTGATCCGTGCCCGCGTTGCCGAGGGCAAGGAAACCGAGGGCGCCAAGTACCGCGATTATTTCGAGCACGCCGAGTCATTGGCGAAGATTCCCTCGCACCGGTTGTTGGCGTTGTTCCGTGCGCGCCGCGAGGAGATCCTGTTCCTGGAGCTGGACCCAGGCAAGGATGCCGAGGCCGGACATCAGTACGCCGAAGGGCGCGTGGCGCACAACGCCGGTATCCGCGATGCGGGGCGCCCCGCTGATCGCTGGCTGCTGGACGCCTGCCGCCTGACCTGGCGGGCCAAGCTGCACATGCACCTGCTGCTGGACCTGTTCAACCAGGCCCGCGAGAAAGCCGAGGCCGAAGCCATCGCGGTGTTCGGTGACAACCTCAAGGATCTGCTGCTGGCCGCACCGGCCGGCCCGAAAAGCGTGCTGGGCCTGGACCCGGGCATCCGCACSGGCTGCAAGATTGCCGTGRTCGACGCCACAGGCAAGCTGGTCGCCACCGACACCATCTACCCGCACGAGCCCCGCCGGCAGTGGGAGCAGTCGCTGCAGACGATCAAGCAGCTGTGTGCCAAGCACAACGTGCAGCTGATCGCSATCGGCAACGGCACCGCCAGCCGCGARACCGACAAGCTGGCCGGTGAAGCCATCAAGGCGCTGGGTGACAACGCGCCGCAGAAGATCGTGGTCAGTGAAGCCGGGGCGTCGGTGTATTCGGCGTCGGAAACGGCGGCCAGGGAATTCCCGGACCTGGACGTGTCGATCCGTGGTGCGGTATCGATCGCGCGTCGCCTGCAGGACCCGCTTGCCGAACTGGTGAAGATCGAGCCGAAGGCGATCGGCGTGGGGCAGTACCAGCACGACGTGGATCAGTACCGCCTGGCGCGCGCACTGGATGCGCGCGTGGAGGACTGCGTGAATGCCGTCGGCGTGTACGTCAACACGGCGTCGGCTGCACTGCTGTCGCGCGTCTCGGGCCTGTCGTCGACGGTAGCCGAGAACATCGTGCGCCACCGCGATGACAACGGTCCGTTCAAGCGTCGCAAGGACCTGCTGAAGGTGTCGCGCCTGGGCGAGAAGACGTTCGAGCAATGTGCAGGTTTCCYGCGTATCGCCGATGGCGATGAGCCGTTGGATGCRTCGTCGGTKCAYCCSGAAGCCTATCCMGTGGTCGAGCGCATCGTCGCCAGCACCGCGCGCCCGATTAAGGCGCTGATCGGCGACGGCAGTTTCCTG
This sequence comes from Stenotrophomonas sp. 05L44_2, assembly GCF_056665995.1. Taxonomy (NCBI): domain Bacteria; kingdom Pseudomonadati; phylum Pseudomonadota; class Gammaproteobacteria; order Lysobacterales; family Lysobacteraceae; genus Stenotrophomonas; species Stenotrophomonas sp. 05L44_2. The sequence continues at coordinate 4,899 of NZ_JBFTNR010000123.1, read as the reverse complement.
CGCGGCTTGAAGGCCGAGCAGTTCACCGACGAGACATTCGGTGTGCCGACGGTGCGCGACATCCTCAAGGAACTGGAAAAGCCGGGCCGTGATCCGCGCCCGGAATTCAAGGCGGCCCGTTTCGCTGATGGCGTCGAGGACATCAAGGACCTGCGCGAGGGCATGGTGCTGGAAGGCGTGGTCAGCAACGTGGCCGCGTTCGGTGCGTTCGTCGATATCGGCGTGCACCAGGACGGCCTGRTCCACATCTCGGCGCTGTCCGATACCTACGTGAAGGATCCGCGTGACGTGGTCAAGGCCGGCGACATCGTCAAGGTGAAGGTGCTGGAGGTGGACGTGCCGCGCAAGCGCATCGCCCTGACCCGTCGTCTGGACGACACGCCCGGCCAGGCCACCAGCCGCCCGGGCAGCCGTGACGAACGCAGCCAGGGGCAGGCGCCGCGCCGCGACGCTGCCAACCCCGGGCAGGGACGTGGCCAGGGGCGCAACCCGGGCAATGGCGGACGCCCGGCACAGGCCGCGCCGCCAGCCAACAATGCCCTGGCCGAGGCGTTCGCCCGGGCCAAGCGCAGCTGAGTCCGCCGTCCCCCTCCCGGCGCTGCCGGGTGGGGGACTTGTCGATGTTCCCCGGCAATGCGCACACTTGCGCCGGAAGGGGCGCCTGGGCCCCTGCTGTCGCTGGGGAGGCCATGCCGTCAGCACCATCCGCCCTGTTCCGTGACCGCTGTGGCTCGCCACGGCCTGCGGGCAGCTGCGTCGGCAGGGGAGGCGGCTGATGGCCGATCAGGGCAACAGCGGCAACGCACTGCTGGAGCGCCGGCTGCAGGAACTGGCCGAAGAGCGCCGCCGCCTGGCGATGATCATCGAGGGCACCGCGGCCGGCACCTGGGAATGGAACGTCCAGAGCGGGCAGATGCGGGTCAACGAACGGTGGGCCGAGATCGTCGGCTACCGGTTGGACGAACTTGAACCGATCTGCCAGAAGACCTTCATCGCGCTGGTCCATCCGGATGATCTGGCGCTGTCCGATGCGGCCCTGCAGGACCACTTCGATGGCCGCACCGACCACTATGTCTGCCTGTTGCGGATGCGCCACAGGAATGGCGAATGGATCTGGATCCACGATCGCGGACGGGTATTCGAATGGGACGGGCAGGGCAGGCCACTGTGGATGGCCGGCGCCCATGCCGACGTCACCGAACTGCAGCAGGCGCGCCAGGACGCGGCCGAAATGCGGCAGCGCCTGCAGGCGATGGTGGATGCTTCAGACGAAGTCGCGGTGATCGCGACCGACACCGATGGCATCATCACCATTTTCAATACCGGCGCGCAGCGCCTGCTCGGCTACACCGCCGCTGAAGTAGTGGGTACGCGCCGCCTGGATGCCTTCCACGACCCGGTTGAACTGCAGGCGTGGTTGCGACCGCTGGCGACCGCTGATGGACAGGTTCCGGGTGTGTTCGAGGCACTCAGTGCACGTGCCGAGGGCCAGACGTATTCGCGGCAGTGGACACTGCTGCGCAAGGACGGTCAGCGTCGCCAGGTACGCCTGTCAATCAGCCGCATGGATGGCGCCAATGGCGAGCGCATCGGCTATGTCGGCATGGCCATCGACATCACCGAGATCCTGCAGGCGCGCGCCGAGGCTCGTCTTGCGGCGGAAAAGTTCGCCGGAGCGTTCACTTCGGCGGCACTGGRCATGGCGCTGGTATCGCTGGAAGGGCGCTGGCTGGATGTCAACGATGCGCTGTGCCGCATTCTCGGCTACACGCGCGAGGAACTGCTGCAGGTCGATTTCCAGCGGTTGACCCATCCGGCCGATCTGCAGACCGACCTGGCCCTGGTGCAGGACCTGCTGGCGGGGCGACGCACGCACTATCACCTTGAAAAGCGCTACCTGGGCCGTGAGGGCAACACCATCTGGGCACGGCTGTCGGTATCGCTGGTACGCAATGAGCGCGGTGAACCGTTGCATTTCGTGTCGCAGATCCAGGATGTCAGCGCCCAGCGCAGCAGCGAGCAGCGCCTGTTCGAAAGCGAGCAGCGCAGCCGCATCACCCTGGATGCGGTTGCCGACCTGGTACTCAGCGTGGCCCTGGATGGCCACATCGAATATGCCAACGCGGCCGCCGTGCGAATGCTTGCCGGCGATGGAGCGCTGTCGCTGGCCGGGCATCTCGTGCAGGACGTGCTGTCGTTGACCACCGAATACGCGCCGCAATCGCAGCTCGACGTCAGCGTGCTGCTGGATCCGGAAAGCAACGCCGTGGATCTGCATGCCGATCTGCTGCTGCAGTTGGGTACCGCCGTGGTGCCGGTTGACCTGACCCGGGCCTGGCTTCGCGACGACGAGGGCCAGGTGCGTGGTGCGGTGTGGGTCCTGCGCGATGACACCCAGCAGCGTGCACGCGAGCGCGAGGCACGGCACCTGGCGGAGATGGACCCACTGACCGAACTGGGTAATCGCCGCGGCTTCGAAGTGCATCTGCAGCAGGCGATCACCCGGGTCGAGCGGACCGGGCAGGCGGCGTCATTGATGTACATCGATCTGGACCGGTTCAAGCCGGTCAACGATACCTTTGGTCATCTGGCCGGCGACGCCGTGCTGTGGGCCGTGGCCAGCGCATTGCGCCATGGTGTGCGCGACTCGGATGTGGTGGCGCGCCTGGGCGGTGACGAATTCGCGGTGATCCTGTCCGGGTGCAGCCCGCGGCGAGCGGCGCGCATCGGCGGCGAGTTGCTGCATACCCTGGCCAACCTGTCCATTCCGTGGGACCAGCACCAGCTGCGGATCGGCGCCAGCATCGGCATCGCACCGCTTGCCGCCGGCATGAGCGTGGACCAGGCCGTCGCCGCCGCCGATGCCCAGTGCTACCGGGCCAAGGCGATGGGGCGCAACAATGTGCAGGTGCAGGGCGAAACCGGCGAACTGCCCGGTAGCTCGCCGGCGGACGGCGGCGACCTCAGCGACGGCTGATCTCAGCCTGTGAGAGGGGCGCGGCGAATACTGCGCCAACGCCCCACCTTGGCAGGAAAACAACATGACGTCCTGGAACCTGAGTGCAGTCCGTGCTTATGCGCCGGCCGTTGTCGGCTGGTCCCTGGCTCTCTCCGGCTGGCTCCGGCTGGAGCAGCTGCGCAACGACCAGCAGGCCCGGATGCTGGTCCCCGTGGTGCAGTGGGGCGTGGCGCTGATGCTGCTGGTCACCCTGGGCTGCATCGTCGCTGCCAGCGTGATGATCTGGCGCGCCGGGCGTCGCGATGCGCAGCAACGTGGGTAGCGGATCTGCTGCGTTGATCAGGTGCGGGCCTCAGCGCAGCACCTCTTCGGCATCCACCAGCTGCACGTCGTGCATCATGTTGAGGTAGGCCTCGTAGTAGCCTTTGTGCGAGGCGCCAACGATGGCCAGCAGGCGCGTTCCCGGGCGCTGGCCCAGCACTTCGCGGATGTTGGCGACCATGCGCAGGTTGCGGGTTTCCCAGTAGCCCACGTAGTTGCGGCCAAAGCCCTGGGGTGAGGGTTCGACCAGCGCAGCACCGAAATCGGCCTGGTAGGCCTGCAGGCCGACGCCGGGGCGGTTGTAGGCGCGATACAGGTCCAGCACGCCATCGACCTTGCCGATGTTGGCATACAGCGGCTCGTCGGCGTCCCGCCGTGCGTTTGCGTGCGGATTGTCCCAGGCCGACATGATCGCTTCGCGTGCTGCTTTCTGGTCCTTGGGCGGGGTTGCCGAATCGGCGGTGTGATCGTCCACTGCCCACAGGCGCTCCAGTCCCAGCCGGGCAGCGAGGACTGCGGCCACCAGGTTGGTTTCATTGCGACGGGTCAGGCTCTTGTCGAGAATCTCGACCAGCGCAGCATCCAGCCCGTCGCCGGCGACGCGCTCCTGCACAGGCAGGCGCAGCCATTGCACCTGCGCCGATCCGCGCTCGCCAGCGGCCAGGAACACCGCGGCCAAGTGCCGACGCTGCGCGGCTGTCGGGCTTGCCGGCCATGCCGACAGCAGGCGTCCCATTTCGGCGTTCGCGCTGGGCACGTCGAAGCCGGTGGCGACGCGGGCCGCGTCGGTGTCGAAGCAGTAGGTTTCGACGCTTTCGGCATAGCGGCTGGGATTGCGACGCATGAAGTCGCACTGCAGGCCGGACAGGTTTTCGGTGGCAATCGCCTCCGGGCGCCAACGTGCCAAGCGCTGCAACAACGGCTCCAGCATGGCCGGCTCGAAGGTCTTTGGCAGTTCCGACAGATGTGCTGTCCCAAGCACCAGTACTTCGTTGTGGCGACCGGCGGGTGGCCCCTTCAGCTGGTCGGGATGGAAGCTGGGGCGGAAGCCCGCGTCGCTGGCCAATGCGCCGGCACTGCACAGGCTGAGGAAGATGATGGCGTTCAAGCGTCGAAGCATGCTGCCTCCCAGGAAAAATCCATTCAGTGGGCGCATGCTGCCGGCAGCGCGCAGGCAAGGGATGTCCCGATGGTCATTGCAACCTTCTGTGTGCCTGCCGCATCCCCTTTCCGTCGGCGCTGGTCCAGAATGGTGGCTGGAAGACTTCCGGAAGCGCGTCATGGATGAAATCGCCACCATCGCAGCTGCAGGTGCCGTGCTGGGTGCACTGGCCGGCTGGATCGGGCCGGGGAGGTGGCGGTGGCAGCTGTTGCGGCTGGCACCGTTGCTGCTGGTGCCGTTCGCGCTGTACATCCTCGCTACCCGCAGCTGGATCCTGGGCGGCGGCGGGCCGCTGGCGGGGCCGTCCCTGCTGGTCGTCTGCGGCAGTCTGGGCTACCTGCCGGCGGTGCTGGCAACGATACTGCTGCGCTGGGTTCTGCGGCGCGCTGCCGACCAGGGGCTGGCCCCCTAAAGTTGCTGGCCGTCGCGCCGTTACCTTCTCTGGAGCCCGCTGCAG
>NZ_JBFTNR010000122.1:0-7486 GCF_056665995.1 Stenotrophomonas sp. 05L44_2 | reverse complement strand
ACATCGGGCTGTGCGTCCAGCGAAGTGGCCAGTGCTTCGGCGCTGGCGACCTCGCGTACCTGCGCCAGCGGCAGACTCTGCCGCAACGACTGCACCACYGCCGAACGCAGCAGCGGATGGTCATCGGCGATCAGGATGGTGTATTCGCTCATGCGGCCATTGTACGGGCAGCGAACTGCCTCCGCCGGGCATGGCCCGGCGCTACCGGAGCACCAGTACGGGCGCTACCGCCCCGCCGGCTCCACGCTGCTGCGCCATGCATCCAGGAACTGGCGGCGCTTGAGCGCATCCAGGWAGACCAGCAGGCCGGGGCCGAGCTGGATCGGGCGACGGCTGCGGCCAGGGGCATCCCCGCCGCCTGCATCGCTGCGCACGATCGGCATCAGCCGCGCTTCCCGCGCGAGCACCTGCTGGCCACGTGGCGACAGCAGGTAGTCGAGGAAGCGCCGCGCTTCCTGCGGGTGCGCGCCGGTACGCGGAATCACCGCCGTACGCAGTACCACCAGCGTGTAGTCTTCCGGCTCGACGATGGCCAGCGGTGCGCCCGCATCGATACGCGCCTGCGCATACGAGCCCAGCACGTTGTAGACCAGCGACAACTGGCCGCTGGCCACGTGGTCCAGCAGCACGCCGGTGCGCTCCTCGCGCACCACCGCGTTGTCCCCCAGCGCACCAAGCAGGGCCCCGGCGATGCTGCCGCGCTGGGCGTCCTGGGTCGCCAGCAGGTAGCCCACGCTGCTGCGTTCGATATCGTAGGTACCGACCTTGCCGCGCAACGGCGCCCCTTCCGCGCGCAGCAGGTCCAGGAGCTGTCGACGCGTGTGCGGCGCCTTCGCGGCCGGCAGCCCGCGGGTGTTGTAGACCATCACCACCGGTTCGTAGCTGATGCCGAATGCCTCGCCACGCCATTGCGCCCACGCTGGCAGCGCCTGGGTCTGCAGCGAGCGGTGTGGCAACGCGTGGCCGTCGTTGACCAGCTTGGTCTGCAGGTCCATGCCGCTGGAAATCAGCAGGTCCGGCGACGCAGGCCCGCTGCGGTCGCGCAGGTAACGCGCGTACAGGTCCTGGGTGATGATGTCTTCGTACACCACCTCGCTGCCCGGATGCAGCCGCTGGTAATCGGCGATGACCTCGGCGAAGACCTCGATATCGGTAGTGCCGTGGATGCGCAGCTGCGCGGTGGCGGCGCCTTGGGCGGGGAAGCGGCGTACATCGCCCGGCGCGGCGAGTGCTGGCATCGCCAGCAACAGGGCAACAACAACGACGAACAGGCGGATCATGTGCTGCTCCGGGGCAGGCGGATGGTGGCGACCAGGCCACCCTGCGGTCGATTGCTGAGATCGATCTGCCCGCCATGGCTGTCGACCACCCGCTTGACGATGGCCAGGCCAAGGCCTGCACCGCCGGAGGGTGCGCCCTCGCCGCGCGCGAAACGCTCGAACACGCGTTCGGCATCGGCGGCGGCGATGCCGGTGCCGTGGTCGGCGATGGTGAGCACGGCCTGTCCGCCTTCAGCGGTCAGCGCGATCTGCAAGGGGCCATCACCGCCGTACTTCAGCGCGTTGTCGACCAGATTCTTGATGGCTTCGCGCAGCAGCAGCGCGTCGCCATGCACCTGCACCGGCTCGGCCGTCATCGCCAGCTGCACGCGCGGGGCGGGCCCTGCCTGCGGCAGCGCTTCATGCAGGGCCTGGTGCACGGTCTCGGCCAGGTCCACGGTGGCGAAGCGCTGCAGATGTGACCGATGGATCACGCTGGCATCGCTGAGCAGCTGGTTGAGCAGCCGGCTCATGTGGGTGGCGTTGCGCTCGATCGCCTGCAGGCTGCGCCGCATGTCTTCCGGATCGTCGTCGTCCAGCGCCAGCTGTGCCTGCGCACGCAGCGCGGCCAACGGCGTGCGCATCTGGTGCGCGGCCTCGGCCATGAACGCGCGCAGGGTTTCATTGCTGCTGGACAGGCGCTCCATGAAGCGGTTCAGCGCGGCCACCATCTGGTCCATCTCGCGTGGCACGCGCGCATCGAGCGGTTTCAGGTCGGACGGCTCACGGCGTGACAGTTCGCGCTCGACCCGCACCAGCGGCCGGAACGCGCGGTGCACGCCGAACGCCACCAGTGCCAGCAGCAATCCCGACAGCACGCCGATGGCCAACAGCGCGCGGGTGACCAGTTCCTGCGCCACCGCTTCGCGTGCACGCCGGGTCTGCCCCACCTGCACCTGCACCTCGCCCTGCGCGGAGGCCGCGGCAAAGCTGCGGCCGACCACCACGAAACGCACGATCTCGCCGCTGTAGGGCGCATCGAACAACTGCGGTTGCGTGCCCGGCCGCCGCGGCGACGCAGGCAGGTCACCGTAGCCGGTGATCAGGTTGCCGCGGCTGTCGGCGATCCGGTAGAACACGCGGTCTTCCGGCGCCATCGCCAGAAGGTCCAGCGCGGCATACGGAAGGTCCACCTGCCACTGGCCATCGACCAATGCCACCGAATCGGCGATCGACAGGGCCGACGACACCAGCAGATGGTCGTAGGAGCGGTTGGCGGCGCGCTGGCCGTAGTCGCGTGCAGCGAACAGCAACGCCACCGCGAACACCGCCAGCAACGCGCCCAGGTACAGCAGCAGGGTGCGCCGCAGCGACCCGGGGGCGGCACTTGCGCTGCGCGCGTCAGCCATCGGCATCGGCCGGGCCGTCGCTGGCTTCAAGCAGATAGCCGACACCACGCACCGTGGTGATGCGCAGCGGCGCGCCCGCCAGCTTTCTGCGCAGGCGACCGATGTACAGCTCGATGGCATTCGGCCCGGCTTCGTCATCGAAGCCGAACAGGCCATTGCCGATCTCATCCTTGCCCACCACCTGGCCCAAGCGCCCGACCAGGATCTCCAGCAACCGATACTCGCGGTTGGGCAGCTCGATCGGCTCGCCATCCAGGGTCACCCGGTGCGCAGCGTTGTCGAACTGGAAGCCGCCGATCTGCACCACTTCGCTGGCTTGCCCGCGTGCACGTCGCAGCAGCACGCGGCAGCGCGCTTCGAATTCACGGAAGTCGAATGGCTTGCCGAGGTAGTCATCAGCACCGACATCGAGTGCCTGCACGCGATCTTCGATGCCATCGCGTGCGGTCAGCATCAGCACCGGTGTGCTGTCACCACGCTCGCGCATGCCGGCCAGCACCCGCAGCCCATCCAGTTTTGGCAGGCCGATATCCAGCACCACCAGATCGAAACTCTGGTAACGCAGCACGCTGGCGGCGGCCAGGCCGTCGGCCTGCCAGTCCACCGCGTGACCACTGCGGCGCATGCGACGGATGATCGCATCGGCCAGGTCCGGGTTGTCTTCGACCAGCAGCAGGCGCATGGGCACAACAGTGGGAGGGGAAACGAATGCTACCGCATGGCGCCGCTGCGCTCGCCGGGCATGGCCGGGCGCTACCGATGCTGACCTGTTCCTCCGGTCATGGATCGGCGCCCCTGGGTGCATCGTCGCCGGGTAGCGCCGGGCCATGCCCGGGGAGCGCAGCGGAGACCATTTACGCTGCACCGCACAAACCGCTGACAGGACGATGACAGCTTGCGCGACACAGACTGCGGCCGCGCACCGTCCGGTGCCCACGATTGCCGCGCGCCTGGCGCGCACCTGGGAGGGTTTGTGGAATTGAGCATTGCCTGGCGGCGTCCTGCCGCCATGATGGCCCTGGCTGCGCTGGCCGCGCCGGCCTTCGCCGAAGACGAGCGTCCAGTGACCGCCACGGTGGGCGGCCGCCTGCACCTGGACTTCGCCACCTTCGACAACGACAACCGGGGTACGCCGAACAAGGACGACACCGAGATCCGCCGCGCCTGGGTTGACGTGTCCGGCAAGTTCTTCGTGGTCGACTACAAGCTGGAAGCCGATTTCTCCGGCGACCGTGTCGAGGCCAAGGACGTCTACCTGAGCCGCAGCTTCGGCGATGCCGGTCGCCTCACCGTGGGCCAGTTCAAGCAGTATTTCTCGCTGGACGACCGCACCGGTTCCAACTACGGCAGCTTCTTGGAGCGCGGCAACGCCGGCACCACGCTGGCGCCGCTGTACCGGCTGGGCGCCTCGTGGCAGGCCAACCCGGGCGATTTCACCTGGGCGGCCAGCGTGTACAGCCTGGAGAGCATCGATGCCTGGCAGGTCAAGGGCCGCGCTGCGGGTGGACGCGTTACCTGGGCGCCGTCACCCAGCGAGGGCGACGTGCTGCACCTGGGCCTGTCGCTGGCCCGCGAGGCCTATGACAACCCGGGCGGCAACGGCACCCCGGGCCTGAAGATCCGTCCGCGTCCGGCCGGCCATCTGTCCGACGAAAGCCGCCTGACCCTGGTCGACTTCTCCGCTGGCCGCGATACCGACGTCAACAAGTGGTCGCTGGAATATGCGCAGGTGCGCGGCCCGCTGTCATGGCAGGGCGAGTTCAGCGGCGCCACCTTCGATGATGGCGCCCAGCGCGGTGACGTGATGGCCGCCTACGGCATGCTCAGCTGGTTCGTTACCGGCGAAAGCCGCGCCTACGACCGCAAGACCGGCCGCTTCGCCCGGGTCAAGAACATCCGCCACAAGGCCGGTGCCTTCGAAGTGGCCCTGCGCTACGACCAGATGTGGGGCGCGCAGCACCTCGATGGTGCGCCGGACCTGCGCCGTGGCAGTACCGAAGGCTGGACGCTGGGCGGCAACTGGTACCTGCGCGACAACCTGCGCTTCATGCTCAACGTGATCGAAAGCCGCAACCGCGACCGCCTCRCCGGCGCCACGGTGGATCGCACGCGCGCGGTCACCGGGCGCCTGCAGTTCGACTTCTAACGCGTTTTCCCCGGGCACGCACGCTCGGGCCCCTTCCACGTCCCACGTCCTGTTTCCTCTAGGAGTCCGCAGATGATGCTGAGCATCCTCGGCTTTGGCATGGTCATTACGTTCATGTACTTGATCATGAGCAAACGACTGTCGCCGCTCGTTGCCCTGATCACCATTCCCATCATCTTCGCCCTGATCGGTGGCTTCGCCGCCGGCATCGACGAGATGATGCTGGAAGGCATCAAGAAGATCGCGCCGACGGGCGTGATGTTGATGTTCGCCATTCTCTACTTCGGCGTGATGATCGATGCAGGCCTGTTCGATCCGCTGGTGCGGATCATCCTGCGCTTCGTCAAGGGCGACCCGATGAAGATCGTGCTTGGCACCGCCGTGCTGGCGATGCTGATCTCGCTCGACGGCGATGGCTCGACCACCTACATGATCACCGTCTCGGCGATGCTGCCGCTGTACCAGCGGCTGGGCATGAACGCGCTGAACATGACCTGCGTGACCATTCTCGCTGGTGGCGTGATGAACCTGACCCCGTGGGGCGGCCCGACCGCGCGCGCGGCCACCGCACTGCACGTGGATCCTGCCGATGTGTTCGTGCCACTGATTCCCTCGATGGTGATCGCCTGCGCTGGCGTGCTGCTGCTGGCCTGGTACCTGGGCCTGAAGGAGCGTCGTCGCCTGGGCGTGGTGACCCTGCCCAAGGGCGGCAGCTGGATGGACAACAGCGTGTCCGATGACGGCAACACGCTGCCGACCGTGGAAGACGCCGAAGACACCAAGCGCCCCAAGCTGCTGTGGGTGAACCTGGTGCTGACCCTGGCGCTGATGAGCGCGCTCATCATCGGTGTGCTGCCGATGCCGGTGTTGTTCATGATCGGCTTCGCCATCGCGCTGGTGATCAACTACCCGAACCTGGCCGAACAGCGCCGCCGCGTGGTCAGCCATGCCGGCAGCGTGCTGTCGGTGGTGGCGCTGATCTTCGCCGCAGGCATCTTCACCGGCATCCTCAACAACACCGGCATGGTCGAGGCGATGTCGCACAGCTTCCTGGCGATCATCCCAGACAGCTGGGGCCCGTACCTGGCGGTGATCACCGCCGTGGCCTCGATGCCGTTCACCTTCTTCATGTCCAACGACGCSTTCTACTTCGGCGTGCTGCCGATCCTGTCCGAGGCSGCCGGCAACTACGGCATCACCCCGGTGGARATGGCCCGCGCSTCGCTGGCCGGGCAGCCGGTGCACCTGCTCAGCCCGCTGGTGCCTTCCACCTATCTGCTGGTGGGGCTGGCCAAGGTTGAATTCGCCGACCACCAGAAATTCACCCTGAAGTGGGCGATCGCCATTTCGCTGCTGCTGATGATCGGCGGCCTGTTGTTCGGGCTCTATCCCTTCACGGCCTGATTTCCTTACCAAGGAGCGTTCTGCAATGACTCTTCGCATCGCCTACGTCACCAGCGGGATGGGCAGTGTCGGCACTGCCATCTGCCAGAGCCTGGCCCATTCCGGCCATACCGTGGTCGCCGGCTGCGCGCCCAACTCGCCGCGCAAGGCCAACTGGCTGCGCGAGCAGCGCGAACAGGGCTTTGATTTCATCGCCTCCGAAGGCAACGCCACCGATTGGGCGTCGACCACCGCGGCCTTCGCCAAAGTGCGTGCCGAGGTCGGCGAGGTGGACGTGCTGGTCAACAACTCCGGCGGCAGCCGCGACCTGCTGTTCCGGCAGATGACGGTGGAGGACTGGAATGCGGTGATCGCCTCCAATCTCAATTCGCTGTTCAACCTGACCAAGCAGGTGGTCGATGGCATGGCCACGCGTGGCTGGGGCCGCATCATCAACATCGGTTCGGTCAGCGCCCACAAGGGCCAGATCGGCCAGGTGAACTACGCCACGGCAAAAGCCGCGATGCACGGTTTCAGCCGTGCGCTGGCCGCTGAAGTCGCCTCGCGCGGGGTCACCGTCAACACGCTGTCGCCGGGCTACATCGCCAGCCAGGCGATCAGCAGCTTCCCACCGGACGTGCTGGATCGACTGGCCGCGTCGGTACCGGTGCGGCGCCTGGGTCGCCCGGAAGAAGTGGCCGGCCTGTGTGCCTGGCTGGCTTCGGATGAAGCCTCCTACGTGACCGGTGCCGACTATCCGGTCAACGGTGGCCTGTACATGGGCTAGCCCTCTCCGCGCAGGGCGTGGGTCTGCTTCCCTCCCCCGGCAGATTCACGCCCTGCGCGGCTTCCCCCACGACGCCGTTCGTTGGTTTTCCGTAAACAAGGTTTCATGTTCCGTTCGCATAGTGGCCGTGCACCACGCCCCCGGGCCGGTGACCATCCCCCATGCAACGGACCATCATGCAGACCCGATACCTGACGATCGCCGTGGCGATCGCGCTTTCCGCCGCCAGCGCCCATGCCGCTGAAGCCACCGACGCCACCGCCGATACCGCGCTGAGCGCGCAGACGCTGGATACCGTCTCGGTCATCGGCCAGGGCGAGACCCGCCAGGTGCAGCGCATCACCACCGTCGACAAGCAGGTGCTGCCGCCGGGTACCAGCGGCCAGAAGATCCTCGACCGCCTGCCCGGCGTGTCGGTGCAGTCCAACGATGCATTCGGTGCCAATGAGGAATCGCAGACCATCAGCCTGCGTGGCTTCGACAAGAGCCGCCTGGGTTACAC
>NZ_JBFTNR010000121.1:0-7498 GCF_056665995.1 Stenotrophomonas sp. 05L44_2 | reverse complement strand
CCGCATCGACGATGCACTGCTGGATGAACTGCGCACGGCGGCGGCTGGTGGCGAAAAAGTGCTGCGCTGGTTCAGCAACGACGTGGTCGACGAAGCTGGCGAGGTGGTCGCGCAGGTACGCAAGCAGGTCTATGTGCGCCTGAAGCCACACGCACGGTAAAGCGGGCCGGCGCACGCCCGGCTATCCTCTGCAGCCCTGCCATGGAGGCTGCAATGCGCCTTTTCTTCCTTGCTGCGGCACTGACCGCCCTGCCCTTCGCCGCCACTGCACTGGACGTGCCGCCGGTGCGCTATCCCGCCGTGCCCGCGCACGCCGCCACGGCCGAGGGTTTCGTACCTGCCGGCTGGACGCTGGAATACAGGATCGAAGGCGACCTCGACCAGGACGGGCGCGCAGACCTCGCGCTGGTGCTGCGCCAGCAGGACCCGCGCAACATCATCGAACACGATGGGTTTGGCCCTTCGCCGTATGACAGCAACCCGCGCATCCTCGCCATCGCCTTCGCGCGACCGTCCGGTTACGTGCTGGCCGCGCAGAACCACACGCTCATTCCACGGCCGGACTCGCCCGTGCTCAGCGATGCGCTGGCCGAAGGCACCGGCGTGTCGATCCAGCGCGGCGCCCTGCGGGTTGGGTTGTACTCGTTCTCCAGCGCGGGCAGCTGGTCGATGGGCACCACCACGTTCACGTTCCGCTGGCAGGAAGGCAACTTCGCGCTGATCGGCTACGACCGCGACACGATGATGCGCAATTCCGGGCAGACCGAGGGCCTCAGCGTGAACTACTCCACCGGCAAGGTGAAGCTGACCGAAGGCAGCATGCAGGACGACAAGGAACAGGTGCACTGGCAGACCCTGCGTGACCGCAAGCACTGGACGCTGGACAGCGTCGGTGATGGCTGGGCGTTCAATCCGCTCGGCGACGGCAGCTGAGTGCGGGTCAATCCACCCGCAACGGCATCGACAGATGCGGGCCTTCCCCTTCGCGCGCAGGTCCGCGCCGCAGCAGCTGCAGGTAGCGGCCATCGGCAGACACCTCGGGCGTGCGGGCGTCCGAACGCCATTGCGCCGGCAACCGCGCCAGCGACTCGTCGGCGGGCCCGGGCTGCAGCCGCAGCCAGCGCTGCGCGCCGAGCAGGCGGATCATCGCCGCCGTATCCTGGCTGCGCGCCGCGTACGGCGCATAGGACGGCCCGGCGATGGCACTCAATGTGCATCCCAGCGGATTGGCCATGCAGCGCACATCCCATCCCAGCGGTGGCGACACAGGGAGCGGGACGTCGGCCGCCAGCGCCGTGGCTACAGCAGGCCGGCATGCCCAGCCGAAATTGCCGGCGATCCGGGCCAGGGTGTGGTCGCGATCCAGCAGCAGACGGCTGCCTGCTGTCTGCGTGGACGCTTCCACCGCCGCCTTGTTCATCGCAAATTCGCCCTGCATTGCCTGGCACAGGCTCTGTTCGTTCGCGTCCAGTGGCTGCAGCGCCGCCTCGCAGGGGACGGGCAGCGCGTAATCCGGCGATTGCTCGACCAGCATCTYGCCAAGCAGTGCGGCATGGGTCCGCACCACGGCGGCGCCCATCATGCTGTCCACCAGCGTGCTGCCGGTCCGCATCATCCGCCGACCAAACCGCACCGCGCTGCAGCTGCCCTCGATGGCACCGGCAACATCGCCCTGCAGATAGGCCAATGCCTGTGCACTTGCCCCATCCAGCAGCGGCGCGTAGGCCGGCAGAGGCAGCAGCTCGCTTCCGCTGGGCCTGAACGGGGAATCGAAACGATCATAGTCCGCCATCCGGGCCAGTCGCTCATGCAGGCCGGCATGCCCCGCGTGGGCGTCAGCGAAGCGCTGCGGATCAGCGCGTACCTGTGCCAGGCAGCCGACCGGCCCGACTGCACAACGACCTGAGCGGCCCGGATTCAATGGTGCGTGCCTGGCGGCCAGCACCGACGCTTGCGACGCCTGCGCGGGCGCCGTCTGCCAGCGCTGCAGATCTTCGGCCAATGCCGCCTCACGCTGGGCCAGGTCCAGCCCATCGAAGGGCAGCGTCCACAGTAGGGCGAAGCCGTTCCTGCCCTCGCTGCGATGCGCGGCTTCAAGCAGGCGGACATCCTCCCGCTGGGCGGCCGACAACGGCCAGAACCTCGACAGCAGCCATGCCGCGATGGCGATCACCAGCAGACCCAGCATTGCCCAACCCAACCACCGCAGCATCCTCAACACAGCATCCCTTCCCTGCATGGCCAGCGCCGCCAACGGGCAGCGTAAACGAGCGGCCGCGACCGCTACAATGCGCGCATGTCGCTCGATGCCCCCGCCCTGGTTCCCCGTCCCTCCCTGCAGCGCCTGTTCCTGACCGGCCTGCTGACCCTGTTGCCGATCTGGCTGACCTGGGTGGTGGTCAAATTCGTGTTCGTGCTGCTGTCGGGCATCTCCAGCCCGCTGGTGGTGCCGCTGTCCGAACAGATCGCTACCAGCTTCCCGCATTACCTCGGCTGGGTCCGCGCCGAATGGATCCAGAACACCATTGCCCTGCTGGCCACCCTGCTGGTGATCCTGGCGGTGGGCGTGGCCAGCCGCCGCGTGGTCGGCCAGCGCCTGCTGCGCTGGGTCGGCGCGGTCATCAAGCGCATTCCGCTGGCCAGCATCATCTATGACAGCGCCAAGAAGCTGCTGGACATGCTGCAGACCGAACCGGGCAGTACCCAGCGCGTGGTGTTGATCGACTTCCCGCACCGCGACATGAAGTCGGTGGGCCTGGTCACCCGGGTCATCAAGGAACAGGGCACCGACCGCGAACTGGCGGCCGTCTATGTGCCGACCACGCCGAACCCGACCTCCGGCTATCTGGAGATCGTGCCTGTCGAACTGCTCACCCCGACCGACTGGACGGTGGACCAGGCGATGAGCTTCATCATTTCCGGCGGTGCAGTGGCACCAGCCAGCGTTCCGTTCACCCGCGCCGGCGATCGTTCCGAATGAGCGAGGCGTCGCACGCGCGCCCGCTGCAGGACCGCGCGGTCCTGCTGTTCATCGTGCTGGCTGCGTTCTTCTGCGGCAACGCGGTGCTGGCCGAACTGATCGGGGTGAAGATCTTCGCCCTGGAAGACACCCTCGGCATCGACCCGCTGAACTGGAACCTGTTCGGCCAGACCGGCTCGTTGAGCTTCACCGCCGGCACGCTGCTGTGGCCGGTGGTGTTCATCATGACCGACACCATCAACGAATTCTTCGGCAAGCGCGGGGTGCGTTTCATCTCGTGGCTGGCGGTGGTGCTGATCGCCTACGGTTTCCTGTTCGCCTTCGCGGCGATCTCGCTGGCACCGGCCAGCTGGTGGGTAACCTCGATGGATGCCCACGGCGTGCCCGATTACCAGGCCGCGTTCGCGGCGGTGTTCGGACAGGGCATGTGGACCATCGCCGGTTCGCTGGTGGCGTTCCTGTTCGGCCAGTTGATCGACGTGGCGGTGTTCCACCGCATCCGCCAGGCAACCGGCGAGCGCCATGTATGGCTGCGTGCCACGGGTTCCACTGCGGTCTCGCAGCTGGTGGACAGCTTCGTGGTGATCTGGATCGCCTTCGTGCTCGGCCCGCAGCACTGGCCGACATCGCTGTTCCTGGCAGTGAGCAGCGTCAACTATGCCTACAAGATGGGCTTTGCGATCGCCCTGATTCCGTTGCTGTACCTGATGCGGCGTGCAATCACCCGCTATCTGGGCGAACACCGCGCCGCCGACCTGCGCGCTGCGGCCGCGGCTGACTGAAGCCCCAGCGACGCGCAAGCTGACTGCGCCCCCACGCTGGCCGTACGCGCGCGGATCGTGCAAGCTCCACGGTCTGTGTTCCACGGAAGCTTCTTGATGCCGTATTCCCCCCGCGTCCTGGCCGCCGCCATCGCCGCGTTGTTCCTGTTCAGCGCCGTTCCGCCGGCCGAAGCAGCGAAGAAGAAGGGCAGCCGCCCCGCCGCCGCGCAGACCCGCCAGGCGGCCAAGCCGAAGGCCCGCGCCGGCACACGTGCCACCACGCCCGCCCGCGGCAGTTCGGCGCGCCGCGCCGCGCCGCGCCCGGTCGCCCCTGCCCGTGCGGTGCCCAAGYAGGTGCAGCTGGAGCGGCTGTACGACGAATACTGGGATGCCTCCATGCGGTTGAACCCGCTGCAGGCCACCTTCCAGGGCGAGCCGCGCTACAACGACCAGCTGCCCAACATCCTTTCTGCCGCGTGGCGCCAGCAATCGCACGACTTCACCACCGAATGGCTGGGCAAGGTCGAGAAGATCGGCAGCGACGGCCTGCAGGGGCAGGACCTGCTCAGCTACGAGATCTTCGTGCGTGATGCCCGCGCTTCGCTGGCCGCCGAACGTTATCCGAGCTGGATGATGCCGATCAGCCAGTACTACAACGTCGGCAGCATCATGGCCATCCTCGGCGCCGGTGCTGGCGCACAGCCGTTCAATACGGCCAAGGACTACGACACCTGGTCGCGACGCTCGCTGGGCATCCCCGACCTGTTCGAGCAGGCCATCGACAACATGCGCCAGGGCATGAAGGCCGGCGTGGTGCAGCCGCGCGACCTGATGGAAAAGGTACTGCCGCAGCTGGACGCGGTGATCAAGCCGACCGCCGAAGAGAGCATCTTCTGGTCGCCGATCCGGACCATGCCCGAGTCCATCTCCGCCGAGGACAAGGCGCGCATCAGCGCCGAGTACAAGCGCATGATCGAACTGCGCATCATGCCGGCCTACCGTGCCCTGCGTGGCTTCATCGCCACCGAATACCTGCCTGCCACGCGCAGCAGCAGCGGYCTTGGCGCACTTCCCGACGGCCAGGCCTGGTACGCCAACCTGATCGTGCAGACCACCGCCAGCCAGCAGACCGCCGCGCAGCTGCATGCGCTGGGCGAGCAGCGTGTGCAGGAGCTGCAGGCGCAGATCACCACGGTGATGCGCGACGGCAAGCTGCGCAGTTCGCAGGCCAAGCTGCTGCGCAGCATGCGCAACGACCGCCAGTTCCAGTACAGCGATGCCAACGCGCTGCTCAACCGTTACCGGCAGGTGCAGCAGCAGGTCGATGCACGCCTGCCGCAGGTACTGGACACCCTGCCGAAGGCGCCGCTGCAGATCCGTGCAGTGGAACCGGAGCGTGCCATGACCGCCGCCGCAGCCTCCTACCAGCCGTCGCCGCCGGGACAACCCGGCGTGCTGTTCGTCAACACCCGCGACCTGCCCAGCCGCAAGCGCTGGAACGTGCCGGTGCAGTACCTGCACGAAGCCATTCCCGGCCACCATGTGCAGCTGGGGCTGCAGCAGGAACTGACCAAGCTGCCGCGCTTCCGCCGCCTCGGCGGTGACCTCGCCTTCGTCGAAGGCTGGGGCCTGTACGCGGAAACCCTGGGCGATGAGCTCGGCGCGTACACCGATCCGTACGACCGCATCGGCTATCTGTATTCGCGCCTGCTGCGCGCCGCGCGCGTGGTCGCCGATACCGGCGTGCATGCGCAGGGCTGGAGCAAGCAGCAGGCCGTGACCTATCTGCAGAAAACCGTGGACATGAGCGCTGACGATGCCAACGCGGAAGTGGAACGGATCATGGCCCAGCCTGGCCAGGCGCTGTCCAACGTCGCCGGCCTGACCACGATCATCGCCCTGCGCGACAAGGCCAAGGCACGCCAGGGCGCTGCGTTCGACCTGCGCCGCTTCCATGCCGAAGTGCTGAAGGACGGTTCGATGCCGCTGGATGTACTGGACCACAAGATCGAACGCTGGCTGGCGCAGCCGGCCGCTGCAACGCCTGCGCCCGCGCCCTGACCGCCACGGAGCTGCGATGCGCCCTGCCGCCCTGCTGTGTGCCACGGTTCTCGCTCTGCTGCCGTCGATAGCGTTGGCGGCTGCACCGCTGGCACCGCCGGATGCAGGCATCGATGGACTGATGCAGACCTACGACGGCCAGGTGCCGGGCGCAGCGGTGCTGGTGCTGCACGACGGGCAGCCGGTGTTCCGTCGCGGCTACGGCCTGGCCGTGGTTGAAGATGGCAGCCCAGTGACGCCGGCCAGCAACTTCCGCCTGGCCTCGGTCAGCAAGCAGTTCACCGCTGCGGCGGTGCTGTTGCTGGTCGAGGACGGCCGCCTGGCGCTGGACCAGCCCGCGCGGCGCTGGCTGCCGGAGCTGCCGCCCGCTGCTTTCGGCATCACCCTGCGCCAGCTGCTGTCGCACACCAGCGGCCTGCTGGACTACGAAGACCTGATCGACCCTGCCGACACCCGGCAGGTGCACGACACCGATGTGCTGGCGCTGTTGGCCCGCGAAGATCGACTCGCCTTCGCACCCGGCAGCCAGTACCGCTACAGCAACAGCGGCTACGCACTGCTGGCGCTGATCGTCGGCCGCGCCGCCGGCAGCGACTTTGCCAGCTTCCTGCAGCAGCGCATTTTCCAGCCGCTGGGCATGGCGCACACCGTGGCCCACCAGGACGGGATCGACCAGGTCGCGCAGCGTGCCTATGGCTACAGCGAAGTTGACGGACGTTGGCAACGTACTGACCAGAGCACCACCAGCGCCGTGCTCGGCGATGGTGGCATCTACTCCTCGCTGGACGACCTCGCCCGCTGGGACGCGGCCCTGTACGACGACCGCCTGCTGTCGGCCGCATCACGCAAGGCCATGTTCAGCCCGGCCACCGCCACCACCGAASCSGACGTRCCGCAYTACGGCTTCGGCTGGCGCCTGAACGGCCGCATGCACTGGCACAGCGGCGAGAGCATCGGCTTCCGCAACGTGATCCTGCGCTATCCGGACAAGCACCTGACAGTCATCGTGCTGAGCAACCGCAACGCCACCGAACCCTATCCGCTGGCGCTGAAGATCGCCCAGCGCTGGCTGGACACCCTGCAATGACCACCACGACCACCGGCCTGCTGGGCATCCACCATGCCGCACTGATCTGCAGCGACTACGCCCGCTCGAAAGACTTCTACGTGCGCGTGCTGGGCCTGCGCATACTGGCCGAGAACCACCGCGCGGCACGCGACTCGTGGAAACTGGACCTGGCCCTGCCCGATGGCGGCCAGCTGGAGCTGTTCTCCTTCCCCTCGCCCCCCGCACGGCCCAGCCGCCCCGAAGCCCAGGGCCTGCGCCATCTCGCGTTCCGGGTAGCCGCGCTGGAACCCTTCGTCGAACGCCTGGCCCGCCACGGCGTGGAATGCGAACCGATCCGCGTGGACGAATACACCGGCCGCCGCTTCACCTTCTTCGCCGACCCCGACGACCTGCCGCTGGAACTGTACGAGACCGGTTGAGCGATTTTCAATCGCGGAAATTCATCCACGCATGGCATGGATCTGCGTGTCGACCAAGGTCGACACCCACCAAGAGCAGGCAATGCCATTCCGGCAGATCGCGAAAATCTGTCGAAGGCGGGGTGGGTCCGGTTGCGGGGGTGTCCGCGGCATGGATGCCGCGGCCAAGCCCCCATGGATGGGTTTACGGCGTCCCCCGCAACCGGAC
>NZ_JBFTNR010000120.1:0-7528 GCF_056665995.1 Stenotrophomonas sp. 05L44_2 | reverse complement strand
ATTTCATCGTGATGGTGGTCGGCGGGCCGAACAGCCGCACCGATTTCCACTATGACGAAGGCCCGGAGTGGTTCTACCAGCTGGAAGGCGAGATGGTGCTGAAGGTGCAGGAGGATGGCGCGGTGCGCGATATCCCGATCCGTGCCGGCGAAATCTTCCTGCTGCCGGGCAAGGTGCCGCACTCACCGCGGCGCCCGCCCGGTGGCATCGGCCTGGTGGTCGAGCGCAAGCGCTTGCCGCATGAACGCGATGGCGTGATCTGGCATTGCGAGCGCTGCAACCACAAGCTGTACGAAGAGTACTTCACGCTGCAGAACATCGAGACCGACCTGCCGAAGGTGTTCGCGCACTACCAGGCCAGCCTGGAACTGCGCACCTGCAGCGCGTGCGGCCACGTGGATCCGTTGCCGGCGCCAGTGGCGGCCTGACGGCGCTCCGCCCCCGGTAGATGCCCACCTTGGTGGGCGCTTGTTCGCACGTGCGCCAACCAAGGTTGGCCACTACCGGATCAAGCGGCGCTGGCGCTGGGTGCGCAGCTACCGGGTGATGCCCCAGGCGCTACACTGGCAACCCCGTTGCAGCCTGTTGCCCGACCATGTCCGACCTGCTCAGCCGCACCCACGCCATTGCCCTTGATGCCGCCGATCCGCTGCGGCCGTTGCGGCAGGAATTCCTGATTCCGCGCCACGGTGGCGGTGAGCAGACCTACTTCGTCGGCAACTCGTTGGGCCTGCAGCCGCGCGGCGCACAGGCTGCAGTGCAGGAAGTGATGAAGCAGTGGGGCGAACTGGCGGTGGAAGGCCACTTCACCGGGCCGACCCAATGGCTGTCATACCACCGCCTGGTCAGCGCACAGCTGGCCCGCGTGGTCGGCGCGCTGCCCAGCGAAGTGGTGGCAATGAACACGCTGAGCGTGAACCTGCACCTGATGATGGTCAGCTTCTACCGGCCAACGGCCGAACGCCCGGTGATCCTGATGGAAGCCGGTGCGTTCCCGACCGACCGCCATGCAGTGGAGGCACAGATCCGTTTCCATGGCTTCGACCCGGCCGACTGCCTGGTGGAAGTGCAGCCGGATGAAGCCAACGGCACGATCTCGATGGCCGCCATCGAACGCGCGATCGCCGCGCACGGTCCGCGCCTGGCGCTGGTGCTGTGGCCCGGCGTGCAATACCGCAGCGGCCAGGCCTTCGACCTCGATGCGATCACCCGCGCCGCACGCCTGCAGGGCGCACGCATCGGCTTCGACCTGGCGCACTCGGTCGGCAACCTGCCGCTGCGCCTGCATGACATCGCGCCGGATTTTGCCGTGTGGTGCCACTACAAGTACCTCAACAGCGGCCCCGGCGCAGTGGCCGGTGCCTTCGTGCACGAGCGCCATCATCGCGACACCACGCTGCCGCGCTTTGCCGGCTGGTGGGGCCACGACGAAGCCACCCGCTTCCAGATGGCACCGCAGTTCACGCCGGCGGTCGGTGCCGAGGGCTGGCAGCTGAGCAACCCGCCGATCCTCGGCCTGGCACCGCTGCGGGCATCGCTGGACCTGTTCGAACGCGCTGGCATGGAATCGCTGCGCAGCAAGTCGCTGGCACTGACCGGCATGCTCGACGCACTTGTACGCGCGCGCCTGCCGCAGGTGCTGGAAATCGTCACCCCGGCCGAGCCGGAGCGCCGCGGCTGCCAGCTGTCGCTGCGGGTGATCGGCGGCCGCGAGCGCGGACGCGCCCTGTTCGAACACCTGCGCGCCATCGGCGTGCTGGGTGACTGGCGCGAACCGGACGTCATCCGCATCTCGCCCACCCCGCTCTACAACCGCTATCTCGACGTGCACCACTTCGTCGAGGAAGTGGAAGCCTGGGCTGGCCTGTAAGCCGCCCTCCCCTACTGCTGGACAGTTCGTTGATCGCACATGCATCCCGCTCGCTGAGCATTGCCGGCGCCGGCCTGGCCGGATCCCTGCTGGCCATCCTGCTGTCACGGCAGGGATGGCGCATCACCCTGTACGAACGCCGTGGCGATCCGCGCATCGCCGATTACGAAAGCGGCCGTTCGATCAACCTGGCCCTGGCCGAGCGCGGGCGCAACGCGTTGCGCCAGGCCGGCGTGGAAGACGAAGTGATGGCGCGTGCGGTGATGATGCGCGGGCGCATGGTGCATCCGCGCGAGGGCGAGCCGCAGCTGCAGCGTTATGGTCGCGACGACAGCGAAGTGATCTGGTCGATCCATCGCAGCGACCTGAATACCACGCTGCTGGAACTGGCCGAGCAGGCCGGCGCCACCGTGCATTTCCACCGCCGCCTGCACACCGTCGATTTCGATGCCGGCTACGCACGCT
Source organism: Stenotrophomonas sp. 05L44_2 (assembly GCF_056665995.1). Taxonomy (NCBI): domain Bacteria; kingdom Pseudomonadati; phylum Pseudomonadota; class Gammaproteobacteria; order Lysobacterales; family Lysobacteraceae; genus Stenotrophomonas; species Stenotrophomonas sp. 05L44_2. Next base: position 5,193 of record NZ_JBFTNR010000120.1, on the reverse strand, counting down.
TCATCGATGATCGTGACGACAGCCCGCACGATATCCGCTTCGATACGCTGGTAGGTGCCGATGGCGCCGGCTCGGCGCTGCGTGCGGCGATGAACCGGCGCGAACCGCTGGGCGAGGACATTGCCTTCCTCGACCATTCCTACAAGGAACTGGAGATTCCGCCGAGCGACGATGGCGGCTTCCGCATCGAGCGCAATGCCCTGCATATCTGGCCGCGTGGCCACTACATGTGCATCGCCCTGCCCAACCACGAGGGCACCTTCACCGTCACCCTGTTCCTGCCCAACGATGGCGATCCTAGCTTCGCCACGGTCACCACCGGCGCCCAGGCCGAAGCGCTGTTCGCGCGCGAGTTCGCCGATACCCTGCCGCTGATTCCCAACCTGCGTGCAGACTGGGAGCAGCATCCGCCCGGCCTGCTCGGCACCCTCACCCTGCAACGCTGGCACCAGCAGGCACGTGCCGTGCTGATCGGTGACGCCGCGCATGCGATGGTGCCGTTCCACGGCCAGGGCATGAACTGCGCGTTCGAGGACTGCGTGGCGCTGGCCCGCCATCTGATGGAGGCGGACGACCTGCAGAGTGCGTTCGCCGCATTCGAGGCCGAGCGCAAGCCGAACGCGCGTGCGATCCAGCAAATGGCGCTGGAAAACTATCTGGAGATGCGTGACAGGGTGGCCGATCCGGCCTTCCTGCTGCAGCGTGAGCTGGAACAGGAACTGCAGCGGCGCTGGCCCACGCGTTTCGTCCCGCACTACACGATGGTGACGTTCCTGCACACGCCCTATGCCGAGGCACTGCGCCGCACCGACCTCCAGCGCGCGATGCTGATCGCCGCCACCGCAGGCCACGACACCCTGGACAACATCGACTGGAACGCACTGGAAGCGCAGATCCATGCGCAGCTGCCGGTGCTGGAGGGTGCGCACTGATGGCCGACAGCTTCCTGTTCTACGACCTGGAAACCTTCGGCCAGGATCCACGTCGTACCCGTATCTCCCAGTACGCGGCAATCCGTACCGACAGCGACCTCAATGAGATCGACACGCCGGTCAGCTTCTTCGTTCGCCCGGCCGATGATCTGCTGCCCTCGCCGATGGCGACGATGGTCACCGGCATCACTCCGCAGCAGGCGCTGGCTGAAGGCATCAGCGAAGCCGAGGCGTTCGATCGGATCAACGAGCAGCTCTCGCGTCCCGGTACCTGCGCACTGGGCTACAACACCCTGCGCTTCGACGACGAGTTCATCCGCTACGGCCTGTTCCGCAACTTCCACGACCCGTACGAACGCGAGTGGCGCAACGGCAACTCGCGCTGGGACCTGCTGGACATGCTGCGTCTGATGCACGCCATCCGCCCGGACGGCATCCACTGGCCCAAGCGCGAGGACGGCGCCACCTCGTTCAAGCTGGAGCATCTGGCCGAGGCCAACGGCGTGCGCGAGGGCGATGCCCACGAAGCGCTGTCGGACGTGCGCGCGACGATCGGCATGGCGCGCCTGTTCAAGCAGTCGCAGCCGCGCCTGTGGGACTACGCGCTGAAGCTGCGCGACAAGCGTTTCGTCGGCAGCCTGCTCGACATCACTGCATTGAAGCCGGTGCTGCATATCTCGATGCGCTACCCGGCCAGCCGCCTGTGCGCGGCACCGGTGTTGCCGCTGGCGGTACATCCGACCATCAACAACCGGGTGATCGTGTTCGATCTCGACGGCGACATCGATGACCTGCTGGAACTGCCCGCCGAAGTGATCGCCCAGCGCCTGTACCTGCGCGCCAGCGAACTGCCCGAAGGCGTGGCCCGGGTGCCGTTGAAGGAAGTGCACCTGAACAAGGTGCCGGCGCTGGTGGCCTGGAACCACCTGCGCGCTGATGACCACGCACGACTCGGGCTGGACGTGGCGGCGATCGAAGCCAAGGCCGAACGCCTGCGCGCGTTCGCGCCGCAGTTGGCCGAGAAGGCGCGCCAGGTCTACAACCAGCCGCGCGCGGCGAGCGTTTCCGATGTGGATGCATCGCTGTACGACGGCTTCCTCGGCGCCGGCGACAAGCCGCTGCTGGCACTGGCACGGACCACGCCCGCCGAGCAGCTGGCCGCACTGGAAGGCCGCTTCCGCGATCCGCGCCTGCCGGAACTGCTGTTCCGCTATCGCGCCCGCAATCATCCCGACAGCCTCGCGCCGGAAGAACGCGAGCGCTGGAAAGCCTATCGCCGCCAGCGCCTTTTCGGCGAGGAAGGCATGGGCGAACTCAACCTGGCCCAGTTCCAGCAGCAGCTCGACGCGCTGGCAGCCGAGGCGCCCGACGATGCCCGGCGCGCCGCGCTGCTGCAATCGCTGCGTGACTGGGGCCAGCACCTGCAGGAGGACCTGTGAGCACCTATTTCTCCGATGCCAGTTTCAAGTTCCTGCGCAGCCTGGCGCTGCACAACGACAAGACCTGGTTCAACGACCATCGCCAGCAGTACGAAGACCACGTGCGGCAGCCGTTCCTGCGCCTGCTGGGCGACCTGCAGCCGGCCCTGGCCGAGGTCAGCGGACACTTCCGCGCAGACACGCGTGGTGTGGGCGGCTCGTTGTTCCGCATCCACCGCGACGCGCGGTTCTCCAACGATAAATCGCCGTACAAGACCTGGCAGGGTGCGCGCCTGTTCCATGAGCGCCGCCGTGAAGTGGCCGCACCCTCGTTCTACGTGCACCTGCAGCCGGGCGAGAGCTTCGTCGGTGCCGGGCTGTGGCATCCCGAACCGGAAACCCAGCGCCGCGTCCGCCACTTCATCCTCGACAACCCGGGCAGCTGGAAGGCGGCTGCGCACGCACCGGCGCTGCGCAGGCGTTTCGACTTCGAGGAAACCGAGAAGCTGGTGCGCCCACCGCGCGGCTTCCCGGCCGACTTCGAGTTCATCGATGACCTCAAGCACCGCAACTGGGTGATGTGGCGTTCGCTGGACGATGCCACGATGACCGGCCCGCGCCTGCTGTCCACGCTCGGCAAGGATCTGGCGGCGCTCGGCCCGTTCGTGGACTACCTGTGCGCTGCACTGGATCTGGAGTTCTGACCGGCGCCGGTGGCATCGCTGGGATCACCCGCCGTTCACCACCGGCAACCGTACTTGCGGCAGGCTGTGCACCATGAAGAAGCTCATTGGCATCCTCGTTCTGCTGATCGCTGTGGTGGCCGCCTGGTGGTTCGGCGGCCCCTACCTGACCGTGCATGGCCTGTCCAAGGCCATCGAACAACGGGACACCGCCCGTCTGGAGCGCTACGTGGATTTCCCACGCGTGCGTACCAGCCTGCGCGCCCAGCTCAATGACTACCTGGTGCGCCAGGCCGGCCCCGAGGTGGCTGCCAGTCCCTTCGGTGCCCTGCTGTACGGGCTGGGTGATCAGTTGGGTGGCGCCGCGGTGGACACGATGGTCACGCCCACCGGCATCGGCGCGATGTTGCAGGGCCACGTCCTGTGGAAGCGCGGCCGCAACGAACTGCAGGGCGGCGAGGCTTTGGGTGCAACCGAGCCGGCGCGACCGCTGAAGAACGCCGAACACCACTTCGAAGCCCTGGACCGCTTCGTGGTCGACGTCGATCGCGGCCCCGGCCAGCCACCGTTGAAGGTAGTGCTGGAACCGCAGGGCCTGCGCTGGAAGGTGGTGGACCTGCAGCTGGGGATGTCAGGCACTCCGTAAGCGGTATGCCCACCTTTGAGGACACTGATACAAACGACTGCCAACCTAGGTTGGCAACTACCGAGACATGGCGCTCTGGTAGATGCCCACCTTGGTGGGCGCTGCTCTGGTAGATGCCCACCTTGGTGGGCGCTGCTCTGGTAGATGCCCACCTTGGTGGGCGCTGCTCTGGTAGATGCCCACCTTGGTGGGCGCCGATACAAAGAAGTGCCAACCAAGGTTGGCAACTACCGGGGCAAGCATCACCCTTCGTTGGCGACACCATGCGGCACGTGGCCGGCGGCTACGTGTTCACGCGCACTGTCGATGTTGTGCTGCGAATCGTCAAAGAAGATATCGGCACCGAACGCCTGCAGGAACGGGCCCTTGTGCCGCCCCCCTAGGAACAGCGCCTCGTCCAGGCGCACGCCCCATTCGCGCAGGGTGCGGATCACCCGCTCATGCGCCGGTGCAGAACGTGCGGTCACCAGCGCCGTGCGGATGGGCGCGCTGTCGCCGGCCGGGAACACTTCCTGCAGCGTGTGCAGCGCAGAGAGGAAACCGCGGAATGGACCGCCACTGAGTGGCTCGCGTGCACGCTCGCGTTCGTGCCGGCCAAAGGCTTCCACGCCCTGCTCGCGCGAAATGCGCTCGCTCTCGTCCCCGAAGATCACCGCATCACCATCGAAGGCGATGCGCAGCTGCCCGGCCGGGCGGGTGATGTCGATCTGGTCGGCGGCAGCGGCAGCGGTCTCACCCGGCGGCTTGGGCAGGATGGTCGCCGCGGCGATGCCATGGCGAAGCGCGCTGCGCACCGATTCCGGATTGGCCGACAGGAACAGGTCGGTGCCGAACGGCTTCACGTACGGCCAGGTCGGCTCACCGGCGGTGAAGGTCGCGCGGATGATGCCCAGCCCGTAGTGCTGGATGGAATTGAAGATGCGCAGGCCGGTATCGGCCGAGTTGCGTGACAGCAGGATCACTTCCACGCGCGGGTTCTCGGGACTGGCGCCCTGGTTCAGCGCCAGCAGCTTGCGCACCACCGGGAAGGCCACGCCCGGACCGAGGATGTCGTCCTCGTGCTGGCGCTGGTACTCGGCATAGGCGGCCACGCCATCGCTTTCGAACAGCGCATGGCTTTCTTCCAGGTCGAACAGCGCACGCGAGGTCACCGCGACGGTCAGCAAACGGGGGGAGTTGTCGCCCATCGGTGGGGTCCTTCAAGCGGTCGGCAGTGCCGGCCGCCTATTGTCGTCAAAAAACGAACTGTTCGCTCAGGATCCGGTCTTCGAGGTTGTGCTCCGGGTCGAACAGCAGGGTCACCCGGTGCTCGCGCGACTCACGGATCGTCACTTCGACCACATCGCGGGTCTCGTGCGAATCGGCAGTGACGCTGACCGGACGCTTGTAGGGATCGAGCACGCGGAAGCGCACTTCGGTGTCGGCCTTGAGGATGGCGCCGCGCCAGCGCCGCGGGCGATACGGGGCCAGCGGCGTCAGGGCGATGGTGTGCGAGCCCAACGGCAGTACCGGCC
>NZ_JBFTNR010000119.1:0-7558 GCF_056665995.1 Stenotrophomonas sp. 05L44_2 | reverse complement strand
AGTGGAAGCAGTTCCGCAGCCCTGATTTCCAGATGCTGCGCGAGCGGCTGAAGGATGCGGTGGTGTTCGACGGCCGGAATCTGTACGAGCCGGCTGAAGTCGAGGCTGCCGGCCTCGCGTATTACGGCATTGGCCGGGGGCGTTCGCTGCATGTCTGAAGTACCGACCGAACGCGAGCAGGCGCTGGAAGCGCGCCTGGTCGAGCTGGAGATGCGCGTGTCCTTCCAGGAACACGCGCTGGCCGAACTGAGCGATGCACTTGCAGACGCGCGCATGGAAGGCAGCCGCAATGCCGGCATCCTGCGCGTGCTGCTGGAAGACCTGGGCAAGGTCCGCAATGCATTGAATTCTTCTGATCCGGCGAGCGAACCGCCGCCGCCGCACTACTGATCCATATCCTATGAGCGATACCCTCCGCGACCAGCTGATGGGCCTGGGCTTCAAGCCCGCGCCCAAGCCCGAGCGCAAGAATGATGCCCCCCGCCGTGATGGCCGCCCGCAGGGCAAGGGTGGCGCTGGCAATGGAAAGCCGCAGCACGCTGGCAAGGGCGAACACAAACCCGGCGAGCGGCGGGCGCATGGCAATGGCGGCCCGGGCAAGCCTGGCCAGCAGCGTGGCCAGGGCCACGGGCAGGGGCCGCGCAAGCCGCGTACCGCCGAGGAAATGGATCTGGCCAAGGCYTACGCGATCCGTGCCCAGCGCGAAAAGGAAGAGCGCATCGAGACCGAGCGCCTGAAGCAGGAAGAAGCCCGCCAGCGCCGCGAGGCCAAGGTGAAGCTGGAAGAACTGCTGAAGGACAAGAGCCTGAATGCCGAAGCGGCCGATATCGCGCGCCACTTCCCGTACGGCGGCAAGATCAAGCGCATCTACGTCACCGCCGAGCAGCTCAAGGCACTCAATGCCGGTGAACTGGGCGTGGTCCAGCTCAATGGTCGCTACCTGCTGGTGACGGCTGAAGTCCTGGCCCAGTCTGAGGCGGTGTTCGCCGCTTCGGTGGCGTTGAAGGTCGACCCGAATGCACCGGCCGAGGACGATCCCTACGCCGACCCGCAGTACCAGGTGCCCGACGACCTGGTCTGGTAAGCACCGACAAAAAGGGGACGGAGGGGATTAAGTCGTTTGTGCCAAGAACGACTTAATCCCCTCCGTCCCCTTTTTTCATTCCGGATCGTAGTCGAGGTTGGACGCCAGCCAGCGTTCGGCCTGGGCACGGTCCACGCCCTTGCGGCGTGCGTAGTCGGTGACCTGCTCGCGACCGAGGCGGCCGACCACGAAATACTGGCTCTGCGGGTGGCTGAAGTAGTAGCCCGACACCGCTGCGGTCGGCAGCATCGCGAAGCTCTCGGTCAGTTGCATGCCGGCGTTGGTTTCCGCCCCCAGCAGGTCGAACAACCGGCGTTTTTCGCTGTGCTCGGGGCAGGCGGGGTAACCGGGCGCGGGGCGGATGCCGCGGTACTTTTCGTCGATCAGCGCTTCGTTGTCGAGCGTTTCGGCGTGGTCGTAACCCCAGAACCCGGTGCGTACGCGCTGGTGCAGGCGTTCGGCCAGGGCTTCGGCAAAGCGGTCGGCGAGCGCCTTCAGCAGGATTGCGTTGTAGTCGTCGTGGTCGGCCTCGAAACGGGCCACGTGCGCGTCGATGCCGATCCCGGCGGTCACTGCGAAGGCGCCGATCCAGTCCTGCTTGCCGCTGTCGGCCGGAGCGATGAAATCGGCCAGGCAGAAATCCGGGCGTTCGGCGGGCTTGTCCACCTGTTGCCGCAGGAAGTGCAGGGTGGCTTCGCCATCGGGATGCTGCACACGTACGTCGTCGCCGATGCTGTTGGCAGGCCACAGCCCGAACACGGCCTTGGCCCGCAGCCACTTCTCGTTGACGATGCGGTCGAGCATCGCGCGCGCGTCCTGGTACAGCTCGCTGGCCTGGGTGCCGACGATTTCATCGGTGAGGATGGCCGGGTACTTGCCGGCCAGCTCCCACGCCTGGAAGAACGGCGTCCAGTCGATGTAGGGCACCAGCTCGGCCAGTGGGTAGTCATCGAATACATGCAGGCCCGGCTGCTTCGGTGCGGGTGGCGTGTACGCCTGCCAGTCGCACTGGAACTTCTGGCCACGTGCATGTTCCAGCGAGACCAGGCGCTTGGCGTCACCGCGGTTGCGGTGGCGGGTGCGGATCTCGGCGTAGTCCGCCTCGTTGGCGGCGACGAACGCATCCCGCAGCTCGCGCGAGATCAGCGACTGCGCCACGCCCACGGCGCGCGAGGCGTCCTTCACCCAGACCGTCGGGGCTTTGTAGTGCGGGTCGATCTTCAGCGCGGTGTGCGCACGTGAGGTGGTCGCGCCGCCGATCATCAGTGGCAGGTCAAAGCCCTGCCGCTGCATTTCACGGGCGACATGGCTCATTTCTTCCAGTGACGGCGTGATCAGGCCGGACAGGCCGATGATGTCGGCCTGGTGCTCGCGGGCGGCATCGAGGATCTTCTGCGCCGGCACCATCACGCCCAGATCGATCACCTCGAAGTTGTTGCAGGCCAGGACCACGCCGACGATGTTCTTGCCGATGTCGTGCACATCGCCCTTCACCGTGGCCATGATGATCTTGCCGTTGCTCTTGGCGGTGTCGCCGCTGCGGGCCTTTTCGGCTTCGATGTAGGGCAGCAGGTAGGCCACTGCCTTCTTCATCACACGTGCCGATTTCACCACCTGCGGCAGGAACATCTTGCCGGCACCGAACAGGTCGCCGACCACGTTCATGCCGGCCATCAGCGGGCCTTCAATGACGTCCAGCGGGCGGCTGGAACGTTGCCGGGCTTCTTCGGTATCGGCGTCGACCCAGGCATCCAGGCCATGCACCAGCGCATGCGCCAACCGTGCGTCCACCGGCTTCTCGCGCCAGGCCAGGTCTTCGGTCTTCGCCGCGCCCTTGCTGCCCTTGTAGCGCTCGGCGATTTCAAGCAGGCGCTCGGTGGCATCAGAGCGGCGGTTGAGGATCACGTCCTCCACGCGCTCGCGCAGTTCCGGCTCCAGCTCGTCGTAGATCGGCATGGCGCCGGCGTTGACGATGCCCATGTCCATGCCCGCGGCGATCGCGTGGTACAGGAACACCGAGTGGATCGCCTGGCGCACGGTTTCGTTGCCGCGGAACGAGAACGAAACGTTGGACACGCCGCCGGACACATGGCAGTGCGGCAGCGTCTGCTTGATGATGCGGGTGGCTTCGATGAAGTCGACCGCATAGTTGTCATGCTCTTCAATGCCSGTGGCSACSGCGAAGATGTTCGGGTCGAAGATGATGTCCTGTGGCGGGAAGCCGATTTCATCGACCAGCAGGCGATAGGCGCGGGTGCAGATTTCAACCTTTCGCGCGCAGGTATCGGCCTGCCCGCTCTCATCGAAGGCCATCACCACCGCCGCCGCACCGTAGCGCAGCACTTTGCGCGCGTGCTCGCGGAACAGGTCCTCGCCTTCCTTCAGCGAGATCGAATTGACCACGCTCTTGCCCTGCAGGCACTTCAGGCCAGCCTCGATCACGCTCCACTTGGAGGAATCGACCATTACCGGGATGCGGGCGATGTCCGGCTCGGACATGATCAGGTTGAGGTAGCGGGTCATCGCCGCTTCCGAATCGATCAGGCCCTCGTCCATGTTGACGTCGAGGATCTGTGCGCCGCTGGCCACCTGCTGCCGGGCCACGTCCACCGCTTCTTCGTAACGGCCTTCCTTGATCAGTTTGCGGAACTGCGCGCTGCCGGTGACGTTGGTGCGTTCGCCGACATTGACGAACAGCAGATCCGGGGTGATGACCAGCGGTTCCAGGCCGGACAGGCGGGTAGGGCGGACAGGCGTCATGATCGGCGGCAACTCAGCGGCAACAGGGGGACGTGCGGGAGGGGGTGGAGGTGTTCATGCCGCCTGCACCTGGGCGGCAGGCAGGGCGCGGGGCGGCAGCCCGGCCACCGCCAGCGCGATCGCGCGGATGTGGTCCGGGGTGGAGCCACAGCAGCCGCCGACCAGATTGAGCAGGCCATCTTCGGCAAAGCCACGCAGGGTGGCGGCCATTTCCTCGGGTGTTTCGTCGTACTCACCGAATGCATTGGGCAGGCCGGCGTTGGGATGGGCACTGACGTAGCAGTCCGACACCTGCGACAGGGTTTCCACGTGCGGACGCATGGCATCGGCGCCGAGTGCGCAGTTCAGGCCGATCGACAACGGCCGTGCATGCGCGAGTGACGCCTGGAACGCCTCGGCGGTCTGTCCGGACAGGGTGCGCCCGGAAGCATCGGTGATGGTGCCGGAAATCATGATCGGCAGCCGCGCGCCACGTGCATCGAAGGCCTCCTCGATGGCGTACAGCGCAGCCTTGGCGTTGAGCGTATCGAAGATGGTCTCGACCATGATCGTGTCGGCGCCACCATCGATCAGGCCATCGATGGCTTCGCGGTAGGTGCCGCGCAGCTCATCGAAACTGGTGTTGCGGAAGCCGGGATCATTGACGTCCGGACTGATCGAAGCGGTGCGGCTGGTCGGGCCGAGCACGCCGATGACGAAGCGCGGCTTGTCCGGTGTGGTGGCCGCCACCGCATCGCAGCAGGCACGTGCGACGGCCGCACCCGCCTTGTTCAGCTCGTACACCAGGTGTTCGAGGTGGTAGTCGGCCTGGCTGACCGAGGTGGCGTTGAAGGTGTTGGTTTCCACCAGGTCCGCGCCCGCTTCCAGGTAGGCGGTGTGGATGCCGGCGATGACCTCCGGCCGGGTCAGCAGCAACAGGTCGTTGTTGCCCTTCAGGTCGTGGCCTTCGGGTGTGCTGCCGTGGTCGCAGCCGGGCCCATGGGCGTGGTCGTAACCGCCGGCGAAGCGCTCGCCCCGGTAATCCTCTTCCTGCAGGCCGTGGCGCTGGATCATCGTGCCCATCGCGCCGTCGATGATCAGGATCCGATCACGCAGGGCAGCGAGCAGCGATTCCACGCGTTCCGGGTGCAGCCAGGGCAATGCGGGCATGTCGACCTCAGGGTTTGTTGGCGATCAGCGAGATCACTTCGAAATGCGGCGGGCGCTTTTCGCGGGTGACCGTTTCCAGGTTGGAGACCTGCAGGCCGGCCTTGTCGACGAACTTCTTCAGCTCCTTGTCGCTGAAGCCGAGGTTGACATGGCCATAAGCATCGACCGCGGCCTTGTGCTCGTGGCGGGCCAGGCTGCACAGCAGCAGGCGACCGCCCGGGCGCAGTACGCGCGCGGCTTCGGTGACCGCCTGCGCCGGCTTGCTGGCGTAGGTCAGGGCGTGCATCAGCACCACAAGGTCGAAGCTGCGGTCCTTGAAGGGCAGGGCATGCATGTCGCCCTCGCGGACTTCCACGTTCGGCAGGCGGCGCAGGCGTTCGCTGGCGGCGGCCACCACGCGCGCACTGGTATCGATGCAGATGTAGCGCCTGGCGTGCGGGGCGACCAGTTCGGCCAGCACACCGTCGCCSGAGGCGATATCCAGCACGTCGCCGGTTTCCAGCAATKGCAGCRSGGWGCGCGCCAGCGYTTCCCAGGTGCGGCCSGGGGAGTARTGGCGYTCCATGTCGCCGGCSACGSTGTCGGCCCAGTTCTGGTCGGCAGCGCGGTGGGCGAGCACCGCCGCTACCCGTTCAGCATCCTGGCGCAGCAACGGGTCGTCGCTTCCGTTGCTCAGGGCATGCCACAATGCACGCTGCGCCGGGTCCAGCTGGGCTTCGTCGAAGCGGTAGTAGGCCGACACGCCCGCACGGCGGTCGCGCACAAGGCCGGCTTCCTTCAGGCGCGCCAGATGAGTCGATACCCGCGGCTGCGCCAACCGGGTGATGGCCGAAAGCTCGGCCACGGTCAGCTCTTCCTGCTCCAGCAGCGCCAGCAGGCGCACGCGGGTAGCATCGGCGAACACCTTCAGGCGGGTCGACCAGTCCTCCAGATCCATAAGTATCCACCTATCGCGATATAGAGATATATTCGCCGACGACACCCCTTCCGGTCAAGTCGCAGCTCCCCACGAGTCAGCCGCCGATGGCCGGCCCCCGGTACAATCGGCGAACCATTTTCCCGGGAGGGTGTTGTGGATTTCAGCTTTACCGAAGAGCAGTTGATGCTGCAGGACGTTGCGCGCCGGATCGCGCAGGAAAAGATCGCCCCGAGCGCGGAGCACCATGACCGTACCGGTGAGTTCCCGCTGGACAACATCCGCCTGCTGGGCGAGAACGGCCTGATGGGCATCGAAGTGCCGACCGAATACGGTGGCGCGGGCATGGACCCGATCGCGTACGTGCTGGCGATGGTGGAGGTCGCCGCCGGTGATGCTGCGCATTCGACCATCATGTCGGTSAACAAYTCGCTGTTCTGCAACGGCATCCTGACCCATGGCAGCGAAGCGCAGAAGCAGAAGTACGTGCGCGCCATCGCCGAAGGCGAGGCCATCGGTGCATTCGCGCTGACCGAGCCGCAGTCGGGCTCGGACGCCACTGCCATGCGTTGCCGCGCGGTCAAGCAGGCCGACGGCAGCTATGTCATCAATGGCAAGAAGAGCTGGATCACTTCCGGCCCGGTGGCCAAGTACATCGTGCYGTTCGCGATGAGCGAGCCGGACAAGGGCGCGCGTGGCATCACCGCGTTCATGATCGACACCGACAAGGCCGGTTTCGGCCGCGGCAAGACCGAACCGAAGCTGGGCATCCGTGCCTCGGCCACCTGCGAGATCGAGTTCAACGATTACGTGGCGCAGCCCGAAGACGTGCTGGGGCAGGAAGGCGAGGGCTTCAAGATCGCCATGGGCGTACTCGACGCCGGCCGCATCGGCATTGCCTCGCAGGCGATCGGTATTGCCCGTGCCGCCTATGAAGCGACCCTGGAGTATGTGAAGGACCGCAAGGCCTTCGGTGCGGCCATCGGTACGTTCCAGATGACCCAGGCGAAGATTGCCGACATGAAGTGCAAGCTGGATGCGGCACTGCTGCTGACCCTGCGTGCGGCATGGGTGAAGGGCGAGGGCAAGCGCTTCAGCAACGAGGCCGCCATCGCCAAGCTGACCGCTTCGGAAGCGGCAATGTGGATCACCCACCAGGCCGTACAGATCCATGGCGGCATGGGCTATTCCAAGGAAATGCCGCTGGAGCGCTACTTCCGTGATGCCAAGATCACCGAGATCTACGAAGGCACCTCGGAGATCCAGCGCCTGGTGATCGCCCGCAACGAGACCGGTCTGCGTTGATTTTCCCGTGCCGCGCCGCTGCAATGGCGGCGCGGCAGTAGATCCACGCCATGCGTGGATGGCGTTGTGCCCAGATGGCATGCCCCTCTGGCTTTCCAGGATGCATGCTGCTGCAATGCGGATCGTTTTTTCTGGAGATACCGCATGATCTACCGCGGCTGGGGCTTCATGACGCTGGTGACGCCGATCGCAGGCATCCTGTTGCTGGCGTACTTCTTCCCGCACGACGGCGCCAAGGGCAACATCCCGCTGCAGCAGGTGCTGCTGGGTGGTGGCATCGGTGCGGCAGTGAACGTGCTGCTGGGCCTGTGGCTCAACCGTGCGCCGCGGCCGAAGGGTGAGGC
>NZ_JBFTNR010000118.1:0-10372 GCF_056665995.1 Stenotrophomonas sp. 05L44_2 | reverse complement strand
GCGGTGGATCGCTAGATCGACAACCTGACCTCGCCGCCGCTGGTGGTGAACTCGCGGCCGTTGCGTACCAGCTGGCGTCCGTCATCAAGCTCATAACGCGGCGTCGCTTCGGAGCCATGCCCACTGCCGCTGGCCTCGGGCTTGAACTCGATGATGATGTGGCTTTCGCCATTGCTGTCGACAGCGGGGAACTGACGGAACGACATGCTTGGCCTCCTTCAGTGGTTCTTCGCTACGCCGCCAGAGTGATCCGGCCGGTGTTAGCCGGCCGTCATCAATCGATGAACTGCAGGCGTGCAAGCTCCGCATACAGGCCGCCTTCAGCCAGCAGCTGCGTATGCGTGCCTTCGGCCACGATACGGCCATGGTCCATCACCACGATGCGGTCGGCCTTCAGCACGGTCGCCAGCCGATGGGCGATGACCACCGTGGTGCGCCCCGCCATCAAGCGTTCCAGCGCCTGCTGCACGCCATGTTCGCTCTGTGCATCSAGCGCRCTGGTSGCYTCGTCGAGCAGCAGGATCGGYGCGTCCTTCAGCAWGGCGCGGGCGATCGCCACGCGCTGCTGCTGGCCACCGGACAGGCGGGCACCGCGCTCGCCCAGTTCGCTGTCGTAGCCCTCTGGCAGCGCACGCAGGAAGGCGTCGGCCTCGGCGGCACGGGCTGCGTCCTCCACCTCGGCGTCACTGGCCTCCAGCCGACCATAGCGGATGTTGTCGCGTGCACTGGAGGCGAACAATGTCGGCTGCTGCGGCACCAGCGCCAGCTGCGCGCGAAGCTCGGCCGGATCGACCTCGCGCACATCGATGCCGTCCACGCAGATGCGGCCGCTTGCCGGATCGTGGAAGCGCAGCAGCATCGACAGCACCGTGCTCTTGCCGGCGCCTGACGGGCCGACCAGGGCGACGGTTTCACCCGGCCGCACGTGCAGGTTGAAATGATCCAGCGCGGCCTGGTCCGGTCGCTGCGGGTAGTTGAATAGCACGTCGTCGAAACGGATCTCGCCACGCAGCGGCTGCGGCAGCGCACGCGGCTTGGCCGGCGCACGGATCTCGATGTCTTCCTGCAGCAGCTCGCCGATGCGGCCCATGCCGCCGGATGCGCGCTGCAGTTCGTTCCACACTTCGGCCAGCGCACCGACCGAACCACCACCGATCAGTGCGTACAGCACGAACTGGCCCAACGTACCGGCGCTGAGCCGCCCGTCGATGACGTCGTGCGCGCCCAGCCACAACACCCCGACAATCGCRCCGAACACCAGCASGATGGCGSTGGCGKTSACSAKCGACTGCGCGCCGATGCGCCGKCGCGCGGCACGGATCGCATCGCCCAGCGCATGGTCGAAACGGCCGCGTTCATAGGGTTCGCGCGCATGCGCTTGCACGGTGCGCACCGCGCCCAGCGTTTCGCTGGCCAGGCTGTTGGCATCGGCAATGCGGTCCTGGCTGCTGCGCGCGATGGTACGCAGCTTGCGCGCGCCGATGATGATCGGCAGCACTGCCAGCGGGATGCCGAGCAGCGACCAGGCGGCCAGCCGCGGACTGGTGACGAACAGCATCGCCAGGCTGCCGACCACGGTGACACTGCTGCGCAGCGCCACGGACATGGTCGAGCCGACCACGCTGCGCAGCAGTTCGCTGTCGGCGGTCAGGCGCGAAACCAGCTCGCCGCTGCGGCTGCGGTCGTGGAAGCCGGCGCCGAGCTGGATCAGGTGCGCGTACAGCCGGCTGCGCAGATCCGCCACGACCTTCTCGCCGAGCAGCGAAACAAAGTAGAAGCGCGCCGCCGTCGCCAACGCCAGCACCACAGCGACCAGCATCAGCAATGCAAAGGCACGGTTGATCTGGCCACCGCTGCTGAAGCCGTGGTCGATCATCTGCTTCACCGCCGGCGGCAGGCTCAGGGTCGCCGCTGAAGAAACGGCCAGGGCCAGCAGCCAGGCGCTGAACAATCCGCTGTGGCGGCGCACGAACGGCCACAGTGTGCGCAGGCTGCCGAGGCGGCGCAGCGGCGGGGAGGCCGGGTCGGTCGCCGGTGCGTCCTTGTCAGTCATCGAAGGGGTCATCTTGGATACGGATACGATCACGGGTGGCGTCGCGCAGGCGGATTTTCAATGCGTCGACCTGGTCTGCGGGCAATTCCACCCGCAATCTCACGCCATTGGCATCGAACTGTTCATCGCGCTTTTCGGCCGCGTGGGCCGGCAGGGCCGCATGCAGCGCGCCCAGGTCCTCGAATCCAGCCACCAGCTGCAGCCGCGCCATCGCCACCAGTGGCAGGCGCGGCGCGGTGCGCAGGCATTCGGCAGCGGCGCCGCCGTAAGCCCGGACCAGGCCACCGGCGCCCAGCTTGATGCCGCCGAACCAGCGGGTGACCACCACCATCACCCGGTCGAATCCCTGCCCATCGATGGCGGCCAGGATCGGGCGGCCCGCGGTGCCGGCGGGCTCGCCGTCATCGCTGGAGCGATAGTCCTGGCCGTGCCGGTAGGCCCAGCAGTTGTGGGTCGCATCGGCTACCGATACGTCCTGCAGAAATGCCATCGCCGCAGACGCGCTCTCGATCGGCGCGGCATGCGCGATGAAGCGACTGTGCTTGACGTCCAGGGTGTGGTTGACCGGTTGGGCGAGGGTATCGGGCATTCCCTTCATTCTACGGGCTTGCCGCCGATGTGCTTCAGTCGTCCAGCAACGGTCGCACATCCTTTGGCAGGCGCGCCTCTGGATACGTCTGCAGGTAACGCTCCAGGCTCGCCCGGGCCAGGTCGCGCTGGCCGGCGTCGCGGCGCTCGCGGATCTTCTGCAGGCGCAAACGCTGTGTCGGCTGCCGGCGCAGGTGGCGGTGCCGGCGCCATCATCGGAGCAGGTGCCTGCCGGGGTGCGGCAGGCGCGGGTTTCACCGCCTCCGCGATGGCTGGTGCCGGAGCCGGTGCTGCCTTGGCCGCCGCAGGTGCCGGTGCTGCGGCCGGTGCAGGTACCGGTGCAGGTACCGGTGCGGCTTCGGTGGCCGCGACATCGGCGGCCGCGCTGTCGTAGGCCGTGCCTTCGGCGCTCGCATCGGCCGCCATTTCCTGTGCAGCCGGCGCGGTGGCAACTGCCTCGGCAGGGGCCGAGGGCGGCTCTGGACGCATCTGCCAGGCGATGCCAACGGCGAACACCGCCGATGCGGCCACGCCGAACACGGCCGGCCAGCGGCGGCGCGGGCGCAGCGTGCGCGGTGCCGCCGGCGCTGGGGCCGCCTCGCGTGCTGGCGTCTCCACGGCCGCACGCGCAGCGGCGAGGATCGCCGCATCCAGTGCCGGCGGAGGGCCCTGTTCGGTGCGGCGCCCAAGCAGGCGTGCCAGTTCGCGTTCTTCCGGCGTCAGTGCATCGTCTCGGTTCATGCGTTCAGTCCCGCACGCAGCTTGTCCATCGCATAGCGCAGCCGCGATTTCACGGTTTCCCGGCCAACGCCGGTGATCTGGCCGATCTCCTCCAGGCTCAGTTCCTGTTCCAGCCGCAGCTGCAGCACTTCGCGCTGTTCTGCGGGCAGTTCTTCCATCGCCAGCTGGATGCGGCGACGTTGCTCGAATTCGGACAATTCCGCTTCCGGTGTCTGCCCATCTTCCAGCGCGGCCAGGCGCAGATCGGCATCGGCCGGTGCAGGGGGGCGATGGCGGGCGGCGCGCCAGTGGTCATTCAGGCGGTTGTGGGCGATGCGGAACAGCCAGGTGCTGAAGGCTGCATCGGCCTGCCAGCCTGCACGCGCGCTGATCACCCGCTGCCAGACGTCCTGGAACATCTCCTCGGCCAGCGCGGTGTCGCGCAGCTGCCGCAGCAGGAAGCCGAACAGGCGCTTGCGATGACGGGCATACAGGCTTTCGAACGCGTGCACTTCACCGGCGGCCCAGGCCAGCATCAAGGCTTCATCGGTTGGCAGGGCGCTGGCATCCACGCCGTACAGGGTAAGCCCTGCAGGCGGTGGCGCATAGCCAGCGATGGGGTGGGACAGGGCGACAGTCACGGCAGGAACCGGGAGGGGATCAACAGGAAAAACGCCCGAGGGCACGTTTCGGGGTTGCCGGGCTTCCATTGCCCCCCGGGTGGCGCGTTATGCTCGGTAATTCAGGGGAGGCGGCGCTCAGGCGGCGCCAAGAGAACGTCATTTGTCCACCGAAGCCGACCGCGCGCTGGAAGCGTCAAACAACGAGCCTGTGCTGAGCGCAGCGCTGGTGCGCGCGCTGCATGCGCTGCTGCCGGAAACGGCGATCGTGCGCGTCGGCTGGGACGATCCGCAGCTCGGCAGCGGGCAGGGCGGTTGGCCGATCGGCGGCGGCGAGGAGGACATCTGGCAGCCGCTGGCCGACCACGCTGAAGGCCGCCACGGCTGGGAATACGACGGCGCCCGGCTGCTGCTGTCGGTACGCGGCGCGACGCCTTCCCCGGCCTGGTGGGGGCTGGCCCGGCAGGCCATGGAGCTGGCCCTGCAGCGGGGCCGCCAGGCGGGGCAGATCAAGGCGCTGGAAGAAGCTGAGCGGTTGCAGCAGGCCCTGTTCCAGATTGCCGACCTGGCCGGTGCCGACCTGGAAATGAGCGAGATGCTGCGCCACGTGCATGGCGTGCTGGGCACGCTGATGTACGCGCAGAACTGCTACATCGTCGAGTATGACGATGCCCGCCGGCAGATCCGCTTCCTGTACTTCGCCGACCAGGTCGATGATTTCGTCGCCGATCCTGCCCAAGGCTACGACATCGACCAGATGCCGCGCAGCCTGACAGTAGCGCTGCTGCGGCATGGCCGGCCGTTGAGCGGGCCTTCGCGCGAACTGCTGGCGCGGGTAGACCAGGAGCACGACCCGCAGCGGGGTCCGGAAAGCCTGGACTGGCTGGGCGTGCCGATGCTGCGCGATGGCCGGGTGTGTGGTGCGATCGTGGTGCAGAGCTACGAGCATGCCGACCGCTACGGCGAGGCCGAACGGGCCCTGCTGGGTTTTGTCGCCCAGCACGTGCAGACCGCCATGGACCGCCGCCAGGCGCAGGTGCGGCTGGAGCAGCAGGTGGAACGCCGCACGCAGGAACTGCAGCGCGCCAATCTCAGCCTGCAGGATGAAGTGGCCGAGCGCCGCCGCGCCGAGCAGTTGCAGACCGCGCTGTACAACATCGCCGAAATGGCGATGTCGGCCGACAGCCTGGCGCAGTTCTACGGGCAGGTGCACGGCGTGGTCGGGCGCTTGCTGGATGCGCGCAATTTCTATATCGCGCTGGTCAATGCCGAGGGCGATGGGCTGGATTTCGTCTATTCGGTCGACGAGCACAACGCGAGTCGTGCACCGCGCGCGTTCAGTCGCGGCCTGACCGAGTATGTGGTCCGCCATCGTCGGCCCCTGCTGGCCTCGCGTGCGCAGATCGATGCGCTGCTGGAAACCGGCGAGGTGCGCGAATCCGGCGCACGTTCGCAGTGCTGGCTCGGCGTGCCGTTGCTGCGCGACGACGAAGTGGTCGGTGCGATCGTGGTGCAGAGTTATACCGAGCAGATCGCCTTCAGCGTGCATGACCAGCGCCTGCTGATCTTCGTTGCGCAGAACATCGGCACCGGTCTTGCGCGCCAGCGCGACCAGCAACGACTGCGCTCGGCGCATGCCGAGCTGGAAAAGCGGGTGGAGGAGCGCACCCGCGAGCTGGGCGAGGTGAACGAAAAACTGCTGGGCCAGATCGGCGAGCGCCTGCGCGCCGAGCAGCGACTGACCCACCAGGCGATGCACGACGCGCTGACCGGACTGCCCAATCGCCTGCACCTGCTGGACAGGCTGCAGGATGCGCTGGCGCTGGCCCGGCGCGAAGGTGGCCCGGTGTTCGCGGTGCTGTTCCTGGACCTKGACCGCTTCAAGCWGGTCAACGACAGCATCGGTCACGCCGCCGGCGATCGCATGCTGGTGGAAGTAGCCAAGCGCATCGTGTCCATGGCCGGCGACAATGATGTGGTGGCGCGCCTGGGCGGTGATGAGTTCGCCGTGCTGCTGCACTGTCCGGAGGGCCTGGCGCAGGCGCTGGATTTCGGCCAGCGGCTGTTGCTGGCACTGCAGGAATCGATGTGGATCGCCGGTCGCGAGCTGTTCCCCTCCGGCAGCCTGGGCATCGCCTTGTGGAACCCGCGCTATCGCACCGGCGAGGAACTGCTGCGCGACGCCGATGCGGCGATGTACCGGGCCAAGGCCCAAGGCCACGACCGCTGCTCGATCTTCGATGAGGAGATGCGCGAGCAGGCGCTGCGCAGCCTGGATCTCGAGGCCGACCTGCGGCGGGCGATCAACAACCGTGATTTCGTGCCGTTCTACCAGCCGATCGTGCGCCTCTCCGACGGCGAGGTGGTCGGCCACGAGGCCCTGCTGCGCTGGAAGCACGAGCGCCGTGGGCTGCTGCTGCCAGGCGCGTTCCTGGAACTGGGTGAGGAAAGTGGCCTGATCGAACAGGTCGACTGGCTGATCTATGAGCAGGTCATTGCCGGCCTTGCCGACGGCGGGCGTGGCTATGTGTCGGTCAACGTGTCGCCACGGCATTTCCGCTCCGCCGAGTTCAGCGGGCGCCTGTATGGCCTGCTGGAGGCGAGCAACGCGGACCCGCGGCGGTTGCGCCTGGAGATCACCGAGGTGGCGCTGCTCGATGACGGTCCACACACGCTGCGCATCCTGAAGGGCCTGCGTGAACGCGGCATCCAGGTGCAGCTGGATGATTTCGGCACGGGTTTCTCGGCGCTGTCCTACCTGCACCGTTTCCCGATCAGCACGTTGAAGATCGACCAGAGCTTCATTGCCGGCCTGCACGGCCCGGAGGCACAGAGCACGCGCGCGCTGGTCGAAGGCGTGCTGTCGCTGGCACGCACGCTGGGCATCGAGACGATCGGCGAAGGCATCGAGACCGAGGCGCAGCGTGACACGCTGTTCGAGCTCGGCTGTGACTACGGCCAGGGCTACCTGCTGGGCCGGCCGGCACCGTGGACGCGCGCGGCAGCCTGAGCCACCGCGCACGTAGTCTTCAACGCAGCGCCGCGCGGCGCTTCTCGTCGATCCACTTCGAGGCCTGGGCCGGCTGGTAGTCCTTCATCCAGGCCAGCATCTCCTCGATGTCCGAGCCGTACCACAGGTCCTGGCGCTGCTCGGGGTGCAGGAAGCGCTCTTCCACCATGCGATCGATCATGCCGATCAACGGCGCATAGAAGCCGTCTACATCGAGGAACGCGCAGGGCTTGTTGCCGATGCCGAGCTGGCGCCAGGTCAGCATCTCGAAGATCTCTTCCATGGTGCCGAAGCCGCCGGGCAGGGCGACGAAGCCATCGGACAGATCGAACATGCGCGACTTGCGCTCATGCATCGAACCGACGATCTCCAGTTCGGTCAGGCCGCGATGGGCCACTTCCCAGTCGGCCAGCTGGCGCGGAATCACGCCGGTGACCTCACCGCCGGCGGCGAGCACGGCATTGGCCACGGTACCCATCAGACCGACATTGCCGCCGCCGTACACCAGGCGCATGCCGTCGCGGGCGATGCGATCGCCCAGCGCGATGGCGCGTTCGGTGTAGACCGGCTTGCTGCCAGCGTTGGAACCGCAGTACACACAGATCGACTTCATGGATCTTCCTGTCTTGGCCGGAAACGAAAACGCCCCGCGGTCAACCAGTGAAGCCGGTCGCAGGGCGGGGTGTCCGGGCAATTATGAGGCTTTGCCGTTGTTCTCTGTAGCGCCGGGCCATGCCCGGCGGCATTTCGTTCAGATCACGGCCAGCCCTTCAGCCGGGCAGCGCCCGGCTCTACGAGGGTCTGGGATTACGCGGCGGCAGCCTGTTCGCGGCGCGGCCCTTCACGCAGCGCACGGCCCACCATGCCTACCAGCAGGTCCAGCTCGCTGCTGTCCATGCCGAAGTGCGGGGTGAAGCGCAGCGAGTTCTCGCCACCATGGATCACGTTGATGCCGTGCTGGCGCAGCCATTCCTCGGTGGAATTGGCGCCATAGCACTTGAACTGTGGGGCCAGTTCGCAGGAGAACAGCAGGCCGGTGCCCTGCACCTTGGTGATCAGGCCGCCCAGTTCGTTCTTCAGCTGCTCCAGCTTGCGCACGGCCTCGGCACCGCGCTCGGCGATGTTGGCGCGGACCTGCGGGGTCAACTGGGCCAGGGTGGCGCAGGCCACGTCCAGCGCACGCGGGTTGCTGGTCATGGTGTTGCCGTAGATGCCCTTGCGGTACAGCTGCGCGGCGTGCTCGGTCACGGCCAGCACCGACAGCGGATACTGCGCGGCGTTCAGTGCCTTGGAGTAGGTTTCCATGTCCGGCGCGTCCAGGCCTTCAAAGCCGGGATAGTCGACCACCGACAGCACGCCGTGGGCGCGCAGGCCGGCCTGGATCGAGTCCAGCAGCAGCAGGCTGCCATGGGCGCGGGTCAGTTCGCGGGCCAGCGCATAGAACGCCGGCGGCACGGAGCGGCCCGGGTCACCTTCGCCCATCACCGGCTCCAGGAACACCGCTTCGATGAACCAGTTGTTGTGCGCGGCATCCTCGAACACCTTGCGCAGGCCGGCCTCGTCGTACGGGGCGACGGTGATCACCGACTCTTCGCCACGGTAGCTGGCCAGGTGCTGCATGTAGGTCTTGCGGCTTGAATCGGAATACAGCGCCGGTCGGTCGGTGCGGCCGTGGAAGCTGCCCTTGATGACTACGCGCTTGATTGCCGCACCGGCATGGCGGGCACCCGGGTCGGTCTGCAGCTTGGCGTTGACGTCGGCGATGCGCGCGGCCAGGCCAACCGCTTCAGAGCCGGAATTCAGGCACATGAAGCGCGTGAACGGGCAGCCGCCACGACGGTGGCCGATCTCGGCCCGCAGCGCGGTGATGAAGCGCTGCTGGGACAGGCTGGGGGTCATGATGTTGGCCATCACCTGCGGCCGTGACATCGCCTCCATGACGGCGTCCGGGGTGTGGCCGAAGCCCAGCATGCCGTAGCCGCCAGCGTCGTACAGCACCGCGCCTTTCAGGGTGACCACCCACGGACCGCGCGCGGCCAACGCCACGTACGGGGTCACCGCATCATCGGCGTAGAAATTGACGAAGCCGTCCTGCATGGCATCGATCTGCGCCTGCTCATCCTGTGCCAGCAGCGGCCCCAGCTCAGCCTGCACGCGCGCGAATTCGGCAGCAGCGGCATCGACCGCGGCGACCAGCTGCGAGTGGTTCGCGGCGAGGGCGGTCAGGGTTGCGTCATCCAGGCCGTTGGTGAGGCGGGTGCCGGGCTGGGCGCGGAGGGGGGCGAGGCGTTCGATGAAGCTCATTGCAGATCTCCTGAAACGTTGGGTCGCACGGGCCTTCAAAAGCAAAACGCGCGTCTTCACGCGCGCTTGGGGCGGGCTCGTGCAGCGGACTTCCTCGTCGATGCTAGCACTTGTTTTTTTGCGCGATAACCCCGCAAAAGACTGCTGCATAGCAGCATTTTGCGCGACGTTCGGCCTCGCTCGTGCCGGCTCGCAGACGCTGGACGTACAATGCGCGCCATTGTCGACCTGTTGCCGTCCACTGCCTTGAAGAAGTCCGATTTCCATTACGAACTGCCGGCCGAACTGATTGCCCAGGCCCCCTTGGCCGAACGCTCGGCGAGCCGCCTGCTGCTGGTGCCACCGGCGCCGACCGCCTTCACCGACCTGCAGGTGCGCGACCTGCCATCGCTGCTGCAACCGGGCGACCTGCTGGTGTTCAACGACACCCGGGTGATTCCGGCGCGCCTGTTCGGGCAGAAGGCCAGCGGTGGCCGCGTGGAGATCCTGATCGAGCGCCTGCTCGGCGGCCAGCAGGCGCGGGCCCAGGTGGGTGCCAGCAAGTCGCCGAAGGCCGGCAGCCGCATCGCCCTGGATGCCGGTGGCGAAGCCGAAGTGCTGGGGCGCGACGGCGAGTTCTACGTGCTGCAGTTCCATGTGCCGGAATCGCTGGAGCAGTGGCTGCTGCACGCTGGCCGGCTGCCGTTGCCGCCCTACATCCAGCGCGAGCCCGGCGTGGACGATCGCGAGCGCTACCAGACCGTGTTCGCGCGCGAAGTGGGCGCCGTGGCGGCACCGACTGCCGGCCTGCACTTCGATGAGGCGCTGCTGGGAGCACTGAAGGACAAGGGCGTGGATTTCGGCCACGTCACCCTGCACGTGGGCGCMGGCACSTTCCAGCCGGTGCGCGCCGACGACCTGAAGGACCACGTCATGCACCGCGAGTGGCTGAACGTCGGTGCCGAGCTGGTGCAGCAGGTGCGACGCACGCGTGCGGCCGGTGGCCGGGTGATCGGCGTCGGCACGACGGTGGTGCGCGCGCTGGAAAGTGCGATGCGTGAGGGGGAGTTGCTGCCGTTCGCGGGCGAAACGCAGATC
>NZ_JBFTNR010000117.1:0-7568 GCF_056665995.1 Stenotrophomonas sp. 05L44_2 | reverse complement strand
TGTAGATGTTGCCGACCACACCCCGGCGCCAACCGCGCTCGATGTGCAGTTCCTGCAGCATGCCGTTCTCGATCACCGCGACCCGAGTTTCGCGCGGGGTCACATTGACCAGGATTTCCTCAGACATCGGCAGCCTCCCTGGCGGCATCAGCAGTTGGGGCCAGCACGCCGCAGCGGGCCAGCAGACGATCGGTATGCAGCAACGGCAGCCCCATGACACCGGAGTAGCTGCCGGAAAGGTGTTCGATCCAGCGCTCGGCACCGCCCTGGATGGCATAGGCACCCGCCTTGTCCAGCGGCTCGCCGGTGGCGACGTAGGCAGCGATGTCGGCGGACTCGATGGCGGCGAAGGTGACCTCGGAAACAACCAGTTCGCTGTCCAGCCCGCGCGCGTCCACCACCACCACGGCGGTCATCACCTGATGGGTGCGCCCGGCCAGCCGTGCCAGCATCGCCCGCGCGTCGGCCGCGTTGGCCGGCTTGCCGAATACTTCGCCATCGAGCACCACTTCGGTATCCGAGCCCAGCACCCGCGCCTGCGGGTCATCGGCCAGCACCCGTGCCAGGCCGGCGCGCGCCTTGTCGGCGGCGACCCGGCAGACATAGTCCTGGGCACTTTCAGMGGCCGCGCGCTGCTCGACAACCTCCAGGTCCAACGCCTGGAAAGGGTGTCCGAGTCGGGCCAGCAGCTGGTTGCGTCGGGGGGAGCGGGAAGCAAGATAGAGCATCGACACAGCATAACCTGACGCCGGTACCTGAATCGTCGGACAATCCTTCCCCGGCGCCTGCAACCCCGAACGGACTCACAACGCGTTCATCGCTACGACACCACCCTCACCGCCACAACAAGGAGATCCCATGCGTCGCACCGCCACCCCGCTGCTGCTTGCCCTGTCCCTCGCTCTTGGAGCTTCGATGACCGCCCATGCCGACCCGTCGTCGCCGTCGATCGCCGCCGCGGCCGAAGGCACCCTGCTGAACATCTCGGCCAACGCCGAAGCCACCCGCGTGCCGGACGTGGCCACGCTGTCGGCCGGCGTGGTCACCCAGGCCGCCGACGGCAACAGCGCCATGCGCCAGAACGCCCAGCAGATGGACAAGGTCCTGGCTGCGATCAAGGCCGCCGGCATCGCCGAGCGCGACGTGCAGACCAGCGGCGTCAGCCTCAACCCGCAGTACCGCTATGCCGACAACGAAGCCCCGAAGATCACCGGCTACCAGGCCAGCAACACCGTCAGCCTGAAGGTCCGCGACATCGCCAAGCTGGGCAAGGTGCTGGACGCGCTGGCCGCGCAGGGCGCCAACCAGATCAACGGCCCGCAGTTCGAGATCGACCAGCCCGAGCCGGTCTATGACGAAGCGCGCCTGGCGGCACTGAAGAAGGCCCAGGCCCGTGCCCAGACCTATGCCAAGTCGCTTGGCCTGCAGGTGCGCCGCATTGTCAGCATCTCCGAGAACGCCGGTGGCGGTTTCCGCCCGATGCCGATGATGCGTGCGCAGGCTGCCGGCATGGCAATGGACAAGGCCACCCCGGTCGCCCCGGGTGAATCGACCGTCTCGGTGAACCTGGACGTGGTGTTCGAACTGGGCCGCTGAGGCTCCTTCCGTTCAACCGACGGCGCCCTGCGGGGCGCCGTTTTCGTTTCCACCGCCGCCGTGCCGGCAGCGTTACATGAAGGCCAGCTCAACGCTGCCGCCCCTGCCTCTAGGCAGTGGTGGAGGCGGCGCGCTAATGATTGACTGCCAGCCGCGTGCGGCAACCCCGATGGCGGCCCTGGTGCGTTGAGGACTTCGACACTGGCATGGAGGTGGACCATGGTTCGTACGTATCCCGTAGTACCCCTGCACTTCGATCCCGCCCGCGTTGCCGCCTGGAGTGCGGCCATCGCCCTGCATCTGCTCGCGTTCCTGTTGTTGCTGATCCCGGCGACCTACCAGGCCATTACCGCGCTGCCGCGCGATCAGACCACGGTACGGTTCATTCCCAGGGAAGAGCCCAAGCCGATCGAGCCGCTGCCGGTGCCGACCGAGCCTGAAAAGGTGGAGGTGGTGCACAAGCGGCAGGCCACGCCGGTGCCCGCACCGCTGCCGACGCCCACCGCGACCGTCGAGGAGGCCCAGGGCATCATCCTGCCGGCGGCCGAGCCGACCGCGGTGCAGGCTGCGCCGACCATTGCCCCGTCCACGCCGCTGGCCGGCGCCCAGCTGCAGTACCGTAGCAACCCGCCGCCCAGCTACCCGATCCAGGCCCTGCGCAATCACGAACAGGGCACGGTGCTGCTGCGGGTGGAAGTGGACCCCAGTGGCCAGCCGGTGAACGTCAGCATCGAACGCAGCAGCGGCTCGCGCAGCCTGGACCAGGCCGCCCGCCAGCAGGTGCTGCGCCACTGGCGTTTCGTGCCGGCCGAGCGTGATGGCATGGCCGTTCCCGCCATCGGCATGGTGCCCGTGCAGTTCTCCCTGCCCGACTGAGCCACGGACCGGCCCGGCCGCACGCCGGGCCGGTCACAACGGTGAATGGGCCGGAACAGGGCCAATCTGCCCGGTTATTTGAACTTCGTTGGAAAACCGTTACGAATTTAGTAAAACTTCACACCTCCGTCACCTGCCGGAAACCTAGATTGACGCGTCCCGGGACACACCGGAGACAGCCCTCAATGCTCGAGTTTTCCAGTCAGGAGAGAAGCTGTGAAACACCCGATCCAACGGCCCGCCAGCCGCCGCCGCAACCACCTGGCAACGTCCATCACCCATATCCTCACCGGCGGCGCCCTGCTGCTCGCCGGGGCCGTGGCTTCCTCTTCTGCATTCGCGCAGGAACAGGCCACCAACCTTGACCGGATCACCGTCACCGGTTCGAACATCCCGCGCACCAACACCGAAACACCGTCGCCGGTGCAGGTGGTGACCCGCCAGGAAATCGATCGCACCGGCAAGACCACGGTGGCCGAGTACCTGCAGACCCTGACCGCTGACGGTTCCGGTTCGATCCCGAAGACCTTCGGCAACGGCTTCGCCGGTGGTGGCGCAGGCATTTCGCTGCGCGGCCTCGGTGCCGGCTCCACGCTGGTGCTGTTGAACGGCCGCCGCATGGCGACCTATGGCCTGGCCGATGACGGCCAGAAGGTATTCACCGACCTCAGCACCATTCCCCTCGACGCCGTCGAGCGCGTGGAAGTGCTGAAGGATGGCGCCTCGGCGATCTACGGTTCCGACGCCATCGCCGGCGTAGTCAACATCATCCTGCGCAGCGACTTCCAGGGCGGCATCCTGCGTGCCTCCTACGGCACCTCCGGTGATGGCGACGGCAATGCCAAAAAGGCCACCCTGACCGCCGGTACCGGCGATCTGGCCACCGATGGCTGGAATGCGTTCTTCAGCCTGGATGTCGGCAAGACCRACGCGATCAAGATCAGCGACCRCAAGAACCGCAAGTGGATCGGCACCGGCGACATCCGTCCGTGGGGCTATGGCAACAATGCCCAGTTCCTGGGTGGCGCCTACCTCAATAACCGCACCAGCGGCGGCGTCGGTCCGAACGGCTCTGTGTTCGACGACCGCGTTCCGCCGGGCACCTCCGCGCAGCTGGTTCCGCTGCCGGGTTGCCAGGGCCTGACCACCATCGGTGGCCAGACCGACGCTTCAGTGGCTGCCCAGGGCTGCCTGTGGGATCCGAACCAGCAGTACCGCGACCTCACCCCTGAAGAGAAGTACGTCAACGTGTTCGGCCGTGCCAGTTTCGCCTTCGGCGAAGGCGGCGAGGTCTACACCGAGATCGGCTACTCGAAGAAGGAAACCACCTTCAGCAACACCCCGTCCGGCGTGTCCGGCAGCTGGGGCTACCCGGAAGGTCCGCGCAATGCCAGCAGCGGTCCGGGTGCTGTGGTGCTGTCGCCGACCCACCCGGACAACCCGATCCAGGGCCAGGCCTCGCGCCTGCGCTATTCGGCATGGGATGTCGGTCCGCGCGTGACCAACAACACCAACGAGTTCAACCGCTTGCTGGTGGGCGTGAAGGGCAACTGGGGTGACTGGAGCTACGACACCGCCTACCTGCACTCGGGCACCGACCTGACCAACAAGCGCACCGGCTTCCTGCGTTACAGCGCTGTGCAGTGTGCGTTGGGCAACCCGAACTGCGCCGGCGGCGTGTGGCGCATCGGCGACAACGCCAACCTCAACTCTCAGGCGCTGTACGACTACATCTCGCCGCAGATCAGCGCACGCGCCAAGTCCAGCCTGGACATGTTCGACTTCACCATCTCGCGCAGCCTGATGGACCTGAAGGGCGGCCCGCTGGGCCTGGCCTTCGGTACCGAGTGGCGCAAGACCAGCAACAGCCTGACCCCGCAGACCTACACCGACCAGGGTGACATCATCGGCCTGGGCTATTCGGCCTATGACGGCACCCAGAACGTGTATGCCGGCTACGTCGAGCTGTCCGCGCCAGTGCTGGAGCAGTTGGAACTGTCGGCCGCCATGCGCTACGACAAGTACGAAAGCGGTGAAGGCAAGGCCACGCCGAAGCTGGGCGTGAAGTGGACCCCGGCAGACTGGATCGCCCTGCGCGCCAGCTACGCCGAAGGCTTCCGCGCGCCGAACCCGGCCGAGAACGGTGACGGTGGCCTGGCTGCCTTCTCCAACGCCCGTGATCCGGTGCGTTGCGCCGCCAGCCCGGCCGCCGATGTCGGCACCAACTGCAGCTCGCGGCCGGTGGCGATCATCACCCGTCCGAACAAGGACCTGAAGCCGGAAGAGTCCAAGAGCTACTCGGTCGGCATCGTGCTGCAGCCGACCTCCAGCACCTCGCTGACCGTCGATGCGTGGCAGATCAAGCGCACCAACGAAATCGCCCAGGGCGCCACCGCTGATGCCATCGCCGCCGGCAACGTGCTGCGTGACATCGACCTGATCAACGGCATTGCTGGCACCGGCAGCATCCTGGCGGTCAACACCGCGTACATCAACGCGGCCTCCACCCGCGTGCGCGGTATCGACACTGATATCCGCCAGACCTTCGACATCGGTCCGGGCCAGCTGGAGATGGACCTGCAGTGGAGCCACGTGCTCAAGTTCGAGCGCACCGACGCTGACGTCACCGTCGACTACGCCGGTACCCACGGCAACTGCGACGTGACCAACTGYATCGGCACGCCGAAGGACCGCATCAACTTCGGCACCACCTGGAAGCAGGGCAACTGGAGCGTCAGCGGCGTTGCCAACTACATCTCGAAGATGGACAACAAGGACTTCCGTGGTCCGGACGGCTCGTACCAGTTCTCCTATGCCGACGGTACCGACGTCACCAAGATCTCCTCGTTCACCACCTTCGACCTGTCCGGCCGCTGGAACATCACCGAAGCCTTCGAGCTGAACGCCTCGGTGGCCAACGTGTTTGATCGCATCGCTCCGCTCGATCCGACCACCTACGGTGGCGTGAACTACAACCCGCTGCACTTCAGCGGTGCCATTGGTCGCTACTTCACCGTCGGYGCCAAGTACACCTTCAAGTAATCCTGCTGCAGCGTCACCCGCAAAGGCCCGGGCTCACGCCCGGGCCTTTGCTTTTCTACACACGCGTCAGCGTCCATCATGGGGGCACCTTCTCCTGCGACAGGCGCGATGCCCTCCTCCACTCAACGCCTTGGCCTGGCCGCACTGACCGCACTGGTGGTCGGCTCAATGGTGGGCGCCGGCATCTTCTCGCTGCCGCAGAACGTGGCGCGCAGCGCCGGCCCGGCCGCCGCGCTGATCGGCTGGGCGGTGAGCGGTGCCGGCATGCTGATGCTTGCCTTCGTGTTCCAGGCCCTGGCCAATCGTCGCCCCGACCTGGACACCGGCATCTATGCGTATGCGCGCGAAGGCTTCGGCAACTACATCGGTTTCTCCGCCGCGTGGGGCTACTGGGTCGCTTCGGTACTCGGCAACGCCAGCTTCTTCGTACTGATCTTCAGCGGTCTCGGCCACTTCGCACCGGTGTTCGGCGAAGGCAATACACCGGCCGCCATCGCCGCATCGTCGCTGCTGCTGTGGACCGTGCACCTGCTGGTACTGCGCGGCCTGCGCACTGCGGCGATCATCAATGGCCTGGTCACCGTGGCCAAGCTGGTGCCGATCGCGCTGTTCCTGATTCTGGCAGCCGGCGCATTCCGCATGGACGTGTTCCGCGCCGACTTCTTCGGCGCTCCCGCGCTGGGCGACATGGGCCAGCAGCTGCGCGGGATGATGCTGGTCACCGTGTGGGTGTTCATCGGTATCGAAGGTGCCAGCATCTATTCGCGGCGCGCGGCACGGCGCGCCGATGTCGGCCGCGCCACCGTGATCGGCTTCATCGGCGTGTGGCTGCTGCTGGTGCTGGTCAGCCTGCTGTCGATGGGTGTGCTGTCGCAGGCCGAACTGGCCGGCCTGCCCAATCCCTCGATGGCCTATGTGCTGCGCGCGATCGTTGGCGAATGGGGAGCGACGGTGATCATCATCGGCTCGATCATCTCGGTACTGGGCGCGCTGCTGGCGTGGGTGCTGCTGTGCGCCGAAGTGCTGTTTGCCGCCGCTGGCGATGGCACGATGCCGGCCTTTCTCGGCCGCGAGAACGCGCGCGGCGTGCCCGCCAATGCGCTGTGGTTGAGTAATGGCCTGATCCAGTTGTTCCTGCTGCTGGTGCTGTTCAATTCGGGCAGCTACACCAGCCTGGTGCTGCTGGCGGCGTCGATGAGCCTGGTGCCGTACTTCCTGTCCAGCGCATTCGGCGTGAAGCTGGCCTGGCAGGGCGAGGCATACGCCAGCGCGGCCGGCGCCCGCTGGCGCGACTTCATCGTCGCGCTGCTGGCCAGCGCCTATGCGTTGTGGCTGGTATATGCCGGTGGCCTGGACAACCTGCTGCTGTCGGTACTGCTGTATGTGCCGGGCGTAGTGCTGTACGCGTTGACCCGACGCCAGCGCGGCGAGCGGGTGTTCACGCGCTGGGAATGGGTGCTGTTCGGCGCGATCCTGGTGGTGGCGATCGCTACGCTGGTGGCATTCGCCCGTGGCGCGCTGACCTTGTAAGGCCGAGCCACACCCGACGCTAGTGCTTCGTCAGCATGCCGATGTCATGCATCCAGCGTTCTGCCAGGCTGGGCCATGCCGACACCGGCGCATCTTTCAGGCGCAGGCCGAACGCGTGGCCGCCGTGCGCGAACAAATGCATTTCAACCGGCACGCCGGCCTCGATCAGTGCACGGTGATAGACCAATGCATGACGGACATCGTCCGTCGGGTCATCGGCGGCCTGCACGATGAACGTCGGCGGCGCCTTTGCATCGACCACGATGTCTTTTTCCAGCGAATCATCCTTGCGTACCCAGAGATGCCCTGGATACAGCAGCATCGCGAAATCCGGCCGGCTGGACTGCACATCGGCCGCATCCAACGGTGCATAGCTGCGCTGCGCATGCGTGCTCAACCCGGCCACCACATGGCCGCCGGCCGAGAAGCCGATCACGCCCAACCGTTGTGGATCGATCTTCCAGCGCGCGGACTGCGCACGCAGCAGGCCCATTGCCCGCTGCGCATCCTGCAAGGCCATCGGC
>NZ_JBFTNR010000116.1:0-7667 GCF_056665995.1 Stenotrophomonas sp. 05L44_2 | reverse complement strand
GTTCGTGCTGGCCACCGGCATCACCGTGCTGCAGGTGGCGGCCAACCCGTATGTCGCGCTGCTTGGTCCGGAGCAGACCAGTTCCAGCCGCCTGACCCTGGCGCAGGCGCTGAACTCGCTGGGTACGGCCATCGCGCCGATCTTCGGCGGCATGCTGATCCTGTCCAACACGGCCATGAGCGGCGAGCAGATCGCCGCGCTGCCGGCCGCCGAGCAGCTCGCCTACCGTACCGCCGAGGCACACGCAGTGCAGGGCCCTTACGTCGGCCTGGCCGTGGCGCTGGTGCTGCTGGCCCTGTTCGTGTTCCTGTTCCGCCTGCCGGCGCTGAACGACACCACCGAGCAGGCTGACCAGGGGCATCAGCACAGCTATCTGGATGCGCTGCGCAAGCGCCACCTGCTGCTGGGCGTGCTCGGCATCTTCTTCTACGTCGGTGCTGAAGTATCGATCGGCAGCTTCCTGGTCAACTACCTGTCGATGCCCACCATCGGCGGTTTCAGCGAGCAGGAAGCCACCCACTATGTGTCGGCCTACTGGACGATGGCGATGATCGGTCGCTTCGCCGGTTCGGCGCTGCTGGCGCGCTTCTCGCCGAGCCGCCTGCTGGCGATCTTCGCGCTGGTCAACGTGGGCCTGCTGACGCTGACCATGATGACCTCCGGCAATGTCGCGCTGTACTCGGTGGTGGCGATCGGCCTGTTCAATTCGATCATGTTCCCGACCATCTTCGCGCTCAGCATCGAGCGCCTGGGCCCGCTGACCAGCAAGGGTTCGAGCCTGCTGATCATGGCCATCGTCGGTGGCGCGGTGGTGCCTTACCTGCAGGGCGTCCTGGCTGACCACATCGGCGTGCAGGCCAGCTTCATCCTGCCGCTGCTGTGCTACGGCTACATCATTTTCTACGGACTGGTCGGCGCGCGCGCGCCGGCTGCCGGCACGCAGGGAGGCTGAGTCGAAAATGGGTTCCATCGTCTGCTTCGGCGAAATTTTGATCGATCTACTAGCGCAGCCGCCGGCCTCGGCCGATACCCCGCGCGCGTTCCTGCAGTACGCCGGAGGTGCACCGGCCAACGTCGCGGTGGCCGCCGCGCGGCTGGGCGCGAAGACCCAGTTCGTCGGCATGCTCGGCCGCGACATGTTCGGCGACTTCCTGGCGGAGAGCCTGAGCGAACACGGTGTCGGCACCGACTACATCGTGCGCACCGACGCGGCCAAAACCGCGCTGGCCTTCGTTGCACTGGACGCGGGCGGCGAACGCAGCTTCAGCTTCTACCGTCCGCCTGCGGCCGACCTGCTGTTCCGTGACAGCGATTTCCACGCGGGCTGCTTCGATGGCGCGCAGTGTTTCCACGTCTGTTCCAACAGCCTGACTGAAGCGGACATCGCCGAAGCGACGTTCGCCGGCATGGACCGTGCGCGTGCGGCCGGCGCGGTGGTCAGCCTGGATCTCAACCTGCGTCCGGCGCTGTGGCCAGCCGATGTCGACCCGACACCGCGCCTGTGGCAGGCGCTGGAGCGCGCCGACCTGGTCAAGCTGTCGCGCGAGGAACTGGACTACTTGGCCGCCCCGCTGGGCGATGACGGCGAGGCGCTGGTGCTGCGCCGCCTGCTGGCCGCGCAGGCACGCTGGGTGATCATCACCGACGGCGCCGCCACGCTGCATTGGTATACCCGTGAAACGCAGGGCAAGGTCAGCAGTTTCCGCGTCGCCACCGTGGACACCACCGCTGCCGGTGATGCCTTCGTCGGCGGCGTGCTGGTTGGCCTGCTGGAGCGGGGTGGGGCAGGTGCGGGCTTTGCCGCGTTCTGCCAGGACCCRCAGGCGATCGCCGCCACGCTGCGCTTCGGCGCCGCCGTTGGCGCACTGGCGGTGACCCGCAAGGGCGCGTTCGCTGCGATGCCCTCGTTCGATGAAGTGCAGCAGCTGCTGCAGCTACAGGATCTCCCCGCATGAGCACCTCGCCCGATTTCCGTTCCCCCGCGTTCCTGCGCGCCCACATCGCCGACACGATGGCGTTCTACCATCCGCGCTGCATCGACCCGGAGGGCGGCTTCTTCCATTACTTCCGTGACGACGGCAGCATCTACGACGCCAGCCATCGTCATCTGGTGAGCAGTACCCGCTTCGTCTTCAACTACGCCATGGCCTACCGCGAATTCGGCAACGCCGAGTATCGCGACGCGGTCGAGCACGGGGTGCGCTACCTGCGCGAGGTTCACCGCAACCCGGCCACCGGCGGCTACGCCTGGACCCTGCGCGATGGTGCGGTAGAGGACGACATGAACCACTGCTACGGCGTGGCCTTCGTGCTGCTCGCCTACAGCTGTGCGTTGAAGGCGGGCATCGAAGAAGCCCGCACGTGGATGGACGAAACCTGGCAGCTGCTGCRGGCGCGCTTCTGGGAAGCCGAACACGGCCTGTACAGGGACGAGGCCGACGGCCAGTGGAACTTCACCGGCTACCGCGGCCAGAACGCCAACATGCACATGTGCGAGGCGATGCTGGCCGCGTTCGAGTCCAGTGGCGAGCAGCGCTATGTCGAGCGCGCGCTGCAGCTGGCCGACAACATGACCCGCCGCCAGGCGGCAAAGGCCGGCGGTCTGGTCTGGGAACACTACGACGTCAACTGGAACATCGACTGGGACTACAACCTGGACGATCCCAAGCACCTGTTCCGGCCGTGGGGCTTCCAGCCGGGGCACCAGACCGAGTGGGCCAAGCTGCTGCTGATCCTGGACCGACACGTGCAGGCCGACTGGCTGGTGCCGACCGCGCAGCATCTGTTCGATGTTGCCGTAGAGCGCAGCTGGGACGAGGTGCGCGGCGGCCTGTACTACGGCTTCGCCCCGGAGTCGCGCCGGCAGCCGGGCATGGACGGCGCGCCGATCGGCGGTGACAGCTTCGTCTGTGACGACGACAAGTATTTCTGGGTGCAGGCCGAGACCCTGGCCACCGCCGCGCTGATGGCCGCGCGCACCGGCGACGACCGCTATTGGCAGTGGTACGACCGTATCTGGGCGTACTCGTGGGAGCACTTCGTCGACCATCGATACGGCGCATGGTTCCGCATCCTCGACGCCGACAACCGCAAGTACAGCGATGAGAAGAGCCCGGCCGGCAAGGTGGATTACCACACCATGGGTGCCTGCTACGAAGTGCTGAACGTCGTGCGTTGAGGTCTGCCGCGCTGCGCGCTCGCCGGACGTGGTCCGGCGCTACCGTGGCGTGTGGCATTGGTAGCGCCGGGTCATACCTGGCGGAAAAACAGGAGTATCACGTGCATCGCATTTCCAACGCTGTCCGTCTGCTGCTGTTGATGATCGCCCTTGGCGCCTTCCCCGCAGGCGCCGCACCGCTGCAGGCGCAATGGGAGTTCCGGCTGCTGCCCGGTGACGCGCAGGGCGCGGCCCATCCTGGCCTGCAGCAGTGGCGCGCGGCCACGGTGCCAGGCAGCGTGCACACCGATCTGCTGGCGCATGAGCTGATCCGCGATCCCTACGTCGGTGCGCCCGAAGCCGAGCTGCAGTGGATCGGTCTGGCCGACTGGGAGTACCGAGCCCGTTTCGATGTGGACGCTGCCAGCTTGGCAAAGGCCCATGCCGAGCTGCGCTTCGACGGCCTGGACACCTATGCCGAGGTGACGCTCAACGGCAAGCCGCTGCTGCGCGCCGACAATGCCCACCGCACCTGGCGCGCCCGCGTCGAAGGTCGCCTGCGTGCGAAGGGCAATGAGCTGCAGATCGTGTTCCGTTCGCCGATCCGCACGCTGCTGGCCGGCGTGCAGGCAATGCCGCACAGGATTGCCGGCAACTATCCTTCGCCCTACGGTGATGAACCGAAGGACGCGATGGTTGGCAACTTCGCTCGCAAACCGGCGTACCACTTCGGGTGGGACTGGGGCCCGCGCTACGTCACTGCCGGCGTCTGGCGGGGCGTTGACCKGCAGGCATGGGATGCGCATCGGTTGACCGATGTGGCCGTACGCACTGATGCGCTTGATGCAGAAAACGCAAAGCTGGCGGTAGTGCTGCAGGTGGAGCAGGACGCGGTCGCCGGTCCGGTGGCGGTGGACGTCGAGGTRCGCGATCCCTACGGCCGCAGCGTCGCGCGGGTGCAGCGCACGGTCGAACTGACGCCCGGCCGGAACAGCGTGGACGTGCCGGTTGAACTGGCCAAGCCGCGGCGCTGGTGGCCGGTCGGCCATGGTGCGCAGGACCGCTACACCGTGCAGGCGCGCCTGGACGGCAGTGCCGATGCGGTGCTGGCACGCGAACAGCGCATTGGCCTGCGCACCGTCGAACTGCGCCGCGAGCAGGACGACAAGGGAGGGCAGGGCTTCGCCTTCGTCATCAACGGGGTGCCGATCTTCGCCAAGGGCGCGAACGTGATCCCCTTCGACGCCTTCCCCGCGCGCGTTGATGCTGCGCGCCTGCGCCAGGTACTGGTCGCCGCGCGCGATGCCAACATGAACATGCTGCGCAACTGGGGCGGCGGCTACTACGAGGACGATGCGTTCTTCGACATCGCCGACGAACTGGGCCTGCTGGTCTGGCAGGACTTCATGTTCGGCGGTGGCATGCAGCCGGGTTACGACCCGGCATTCCGCGCCAGCGTGGTCGCCGAGGCGCGCGACAACGTGCGCCGGCTGCGCCACCATCCCAGCATCGTGCTGTGGTGTGGCAACAACGAAGAAGAAACCGCGTGGAAGGATTGGGGCCACGGCCGTGACCTGAAGTCCGCCGATCCGGCGTTCGCAGCGAAGGTCTGGCAGGGCTACGTTGACCTGTTCGGCAACGACCTGCGCCAGGTGGTGAGCGAAGATGGGTTGGGCGTGCCGTACTGGTCCAGTTCGCCCAGCAACGACCTGGACGAGAAGGCCAACGACTCCACCCGTGGCGACAAGCATTACTGGCAGGTGTGGGGCAATCCGGCATTGCCGGTGCAGGCGTATCTGCGCGAGACCCCGCGCTTCATGTCCGAGTATGGCCTGCAGGCCTGGCCAGCGGTGGCGACGGTGGACCAGATTGCCACCCGTGCCGAACAGCGCATCGACAGCCCGGTGATCCGTGCGCACCAGAAGTTCATGGCCGGCGAGGGCAATGCACGCCTGCTGCACTACATCGAGCTGGGCTACGGCACGCCGAAGGACTTCGAGGACTTCGTCTACCTGAGCCAGGTGATGCAGGCCGATGGCATCGCCCTGGCGGCGCTGCACCATCGCGCTTCGCGGCCCTACACGATGGGCTCGCTGTACTGGCAGCTCAACGATGTCTGGCCGGGAGCATCGTGGTCGAGCGTCGACTACTTCGGTCGCTGGAAGGCGCTGCACTATGCCGCGCGGCGCTTCTTCGCGCCGGTTACGGTGGCCGCACTGCGCGATGAAGGCGGTACGCGCGTGCGCCTGATCAATGATGGTGCCGCGCTGGATGCACGTTGGCGCCTGCGGGTGATGGACGTTGAGGGCAAGGTGCTGCGCCGTCGCGAGCAGGCGATGACCCTGGCCGCCGCCGGGGTGATCGATATCGGCACCTACGCGGATGCCGAGCTGCTGGTCGGTGCCGATCCGGCGCGGACGGTGGCGGTGTTCGAACTGCTGCAGGATGGCAAGGTGACGGCACGGCAGGTGGTCGGCTTCGTCGAAGCAAAGGATCAGGTGCTGCCACGCCAGCAGTTGACGTCAACGCTGGCGATCGACGGTGACCACTATCGCCTGCGGCTGCACAGCGCTGCGCTGGTGCGCGCAGCCTGGATCGATTTCGGCGCGCTCGACGTGCAGGTGGAAGACAACCTGCTGGACCTGCTGCCGGGCGAAACCCGCGACATCGCCGTGCGTGGCCCGGTGGATCTGGCTGCGCTGCGCGAGGCGTTGAAGGTGAAGACCCTCAACGATCGTTGAGCAGCGCCGTCTACCCGCCTTGGTAGGTGCCAACCTTGGTTGGCACATCAGAAGCGGATCTGCCCTTGGTAGGTGCCAACCTTGGTTGGCACATCAGAAGCATGCCAACCAAGGTTGGCATTCACCAAAGCGGATGGCCTTACAGCTGGATCTGCTGGAAGTTCTCGACGCGATCATGGCCGTTGGCGGCGTCGCCGATGCGCGGCATCGGGTAGTCGTCCAGGCGATCGATCAGGCGTGTCTGCAGGCCGGCTTCGCGGGCGGCGTCCAGTTCCTCGACCACGTCGGACAGGAACAGGATCTCGCCAGCGGGAACGCCGATGGCCTGCACGATGTGGCGGTAGCTGTCGGCCTCGCGCTTGCCACCGACTTCGGTATCGAACCAGCCCGACACCAGCGGACTCAGGTCACCGGCGTCGCTGAAGCCGAAGAACAGCTTCTGCGCCGGCACCGATCCGGAGGAGTACACATACAGCGGCAGGCCCGAGGCGTGCCACCCCTTCAACACCGGCGCAACCTCCGGGTAGAAGTGCGCGGTGTAGTCGCCACGACGGTAGCCTGCGTCCCAGATCAGCCCCTGCAGGGCCTTCAGTGCGGTGTGCTTGCGGTCCTGGTCGATCCAGCCCTGCAGCGTCTCGGCCACCAGGCTGTCCTGGCAGGCGCCGCCGATCTCGGTGGCGACTGCATCCAGCCAGCGACGCACCTCCGGTTGCTGGCCATGGTCGGCGACGAAGCCGGGCAGCGCCTGGCGTGCGTACGGGAACAGCACGTTCTTGACGAATGAGATGCTGCTGGTGGTGCCTTCGATGTCGGTCAGGATGACGCGGGGCTGCATTGATCAGGACGCCTGGGTCGGAATGTAGCGGGGGAATTTCTGCGCGATGTCGGTGCCGGTGAAGTGACCGACCCAGCCATCCGGTTCGGTGAAGAAGCGGATCGCCACGAAGCTSGGCTCATCACCCATGTCGAACCAGTGGGTGGTGCCGTCGGGCACGGCGATCAGGTCATCCTTCACGCACTCGATCTCATAGACCTTGTCGCCCACGTGCAGGGTGAACAGGCCCGAGCCGGCGACGAAGAAGCGTACTTCGTCTTCCTTGTGGAAGTGTTCGTCGAGGAATTTCTTCCTCAGCTCGGCGCGGTTCGGGTTGTCCGGGGCGATCGAGGCCACGTCCACGCTCTTGAAGCCGCGTTCGGCAACCAGGCGGTCGATGTCGGCGCGGTAGGCGGCGAACACTTCGTCCTGGCTTGCGCCCGGGGCGACCGGCGCGGTGGCCTGCCAGCGCTCAAAGGTGACGCCGATCTTCTGCAGTTCGGCAGCGATGATCGCGCCGTCCTGGGTGTCCAGCAGCGGCGATTCGGGATGGGTATCGTCGTAGATGCGCAGTCGGCTCATGGCGGCAGCTTGAACGTCTCGGGGAAGGACAGGGTAGCAGGGTGGCATTGATGGCCTGATTCCAGAACGGCATCTGGCCGTGCCGGAAACTTCAGCGGCGCAGCTTGCGCAGCTCCAGCTCGCAGTGCAGCAGGAATTCGAACGCTTCCATGTGCCGCCGTGCTTCGGCCATGTCGCGGCCCCAGGCGTACAGGCCATGGCCGTCGATCAGGTAGCCCCAGAGGGTCTGCGTGTCGAGCAGGGCGTCGACCTGGGCAGACAGCACGTCCATGTCCTGGGTGTTGGCAAACACCGGGATGTCGATGGCCATCTCGTGGGTGCTGTTGCCCGCGAAGGCCTTCAGCAGTTCGTAGCCTTCCACCCGGATATGGCC
>NZ_JBFTNR010000115.1:0-9626 GCF_056665995.1 Stenotrophomonas sp. 05L44_2 | reverse complement strand
GGGTGATGTCGAGGGTGGGGATCTGGCTCACAGCGGTTCCTGGCTTGTCGTTGAGTCGGTACGGGCCCGCCATGCAATGGCGACCGATCTGAACATTGTGACAGATAGATCGGAACACGCCACCGACACACTGAAACAAACCGATACAATGCGCCACCCGCGCGCGGTTTAACGACTTCGTCACGCCGGAAATCGCCCCGTTGCCCACCTGAACCCGCCCCGCCATGGATGCCGCCCTGCCCGACGCCACTGCCGCTGTTATTTCCGGCCCTGCCCGACGCTGGCGCCGGCTGGCCTGGTGGTCCATGTTCGTGGCCGCCAACGCCGTGCTGGCCGCGCTCATCGCACTGGGCAACGTGCCGCTACGCGACAACCCCGGCGGCACGCTCGGCCTGGCTTATCTGGCGTTCGCCCTGCCCGGCCACCTGCTCGCGTTCGGTGCCCTGGCTGGCCTGCTGCCGCTGGCCATCGGCCTGTGGCCGCGCAGCGCGCGCGCATTGAGCGTCTCGGCGGTGATCTGCCAGGGCCTGTGGCTGTGCCTGCTGCTGGTGGATGCCAAGGTCTTCGCGCTGTATCGCTTCCACCTCAACGCGATGGTTGCCAACATGGTGTTCGGCGGCGCCCTGCAGGATCAGGTCAGCCTGTCCTGGAAGACCTGGCTGCAGGCGGCGGCTCTGGTATCGGCGATTTTCGCCGCGCAGGGCCTGCTGGCCTGGGCGTGCTGGAAGCTGCTGCCCGCAGCGCCACGGCGGCGGCGGGTACTGCAGGCCTGGGCGGTGGTTGCCCTGCTGATGGGCGGCGGCCAGGTCGCCACTGCCTACTACGACGCGCTCGGCGAACGCGCAGTGATCAGCCAATGGAACTACCTGCCATTGGCGCAGCCGATCACCGCCAAGAGCGCGATGCGCCGCTTCGGCGTGGTCAGCCAGCACCAGGTCGGCCTGCCCGATCCGCGCCATGCCCAGCTCAACTATCCGTTGCAGCCCCTTCGCTGCCAGAGCCACCAGCGGCCGAACGTGCTGATGGTGGTACTGGAGTCGTTGCGCCATGACGTGCTCACCCCGCAGTTCATGCCCAACGCCTCGGCGCTGGCCCGGTCCTCGCGGGTGTACGAACATCATTTCAGCACCGGCAACGCCACCCGCTATGGTCTGTTCGGGCTGCTGTACGGCCTGCCGGGTGGCTACTGGCCCAGCATGCTCGACGAGCAGCGCGGCTCGCAGTTGTTCAAGGTGCTGGGACAGCAGGGCTATGACCTGCATCTGTATGGCAGCGCGCCGCTGTACAGCCCGGAGTTCGATCGCACAGCGTTCGCCGATGTCCGCGACCAGTTGCACCAGGGGCCGTCCGAACTGACCTCCGACGGCCGTGATGCCGCCATCGTCGCTGGACTGCAGAAGGACATCCGCGCCAGCCAGGCTGCGCAGCGCCCGTGGTTTGGTTTCGTGTTCCTCGATTCCACCCACGCGCCCTACCACATGCCGGCCGGCTATCCGCCGCTCGCTACGCCGATGGCCGATGCCATCGATTTTCTCAAGTTCGGCCCCGAGCACGATCCAACGCCGGAATTGAACCGTTATCACACCGCGGTGCATTACGCCGACAGCCTGATTGGATCGCTGCTGGATGACCTGCGTGCGCAGGGACTGGACCAGGACACGATCGTGCTGGTGACCGGTGACCACGCCGAGGAATTCAACGACCTCAAACTCAACTACTGGGGCCACAACGGCAACTTCTCCAACCACCAGCTGCAGGTGCCCTTCGTGCTGCATTGGCCCGGCCAGGGTGGCGGCCGCGACGCGCGGGTCAGTTCGCATGAAGACTGGGTGCCGACGCTGATGCGCCACGGCCTGGGCTGCGAGAACGCATTGACCGACTACAGCACCGGCCACGACCTGCTGGCTGCACCGACCGGCAAGCGTGCGCTGGTGGTGGAAAGCTGGTCGCAGCGTGCGGTGCGCAATGGCGAGGCGATCTACGTGTTCGACAAATTCGGCAACGCCACCGCGCTCGATGCGCGCTACCGCCCCCTGCCGCAACAGACCCCCGACGCCGCCAGCATCCGCGCGGCATGGGAAGCGCTGACGCGCTTCCGCAACCGCTGAATCCAAGGACCGATCCACCATGAACCGTCCGCTGCGCATCCTGCATACCGAAGCCGCCAAAGGCATGGGCGGGCAGGAGATCTACATTTTCCGCCACATGCAGGTGATGCGCGCGCGCGGCCATGACGTCGCCCTGCTGTGCCAGCCGGACGCGCGCCTGGCAAAGCGCGCGCGCGATGATGGCTTCACCGTGCATACGCTGCGCATGGGCGGCCTGGCCCGGCTGCTGCGCGGCATCTGGTCGGTGTCACGGCTGGTCCGCCGCGAGCGCTACGACGTGGTCAACACCACCAGCCGTCGCGATGCATTGATTGCCGCCGCGGGCGCACGCCTGGGCGGCACACCGCTGGTAGTGCGCTCGCGCCACCTGATGAGCCCGGTGAATTCGCTGCTGACCTACACCGGCCTGCCGCACCGGGTCATCACGGTGAGCAATTTCGTCAAGCAACTGCTGGCCGACCGGGGAATTCCCGCCGATCACATCGGCATCGTGCCGCCGATGGCGGTTGCGCCAACCGACGCCACGCATGAGCCCTCCTGGCAGGCGTTGCAGGAGGCGCGCGCACGCGTGCGCGCCGAGCTCGGATTCGACGAACAGGACATCGTAGTGGGCTGCGTGGCCGTGCTGCGCGAACCCAAGGGCCACGCCGAACTGCTGCAGGCCATGGTGCCGCTGTGCAAGGCCAATCCCCGCCTGCATCTGGTGGTGGTCGGCGATGGCCAGGCAGTGATGCAGCGCCTGCAGGCCACGTGCGCCGAGCACGACCTGCAGCACCAGGTCCATCTGCTGGGCTTCCGCAGTGATGCCAGCCAGCTGATGCCCGGCTTTGACATCTTCGCCCTGGCCACACACAAGGAAGCATCGGGCACGGTGTTCCTGGAAGCGGCCCAGGCCGGCCTGCCGATCGTGTCGCATCGGGTCGGCGGCGTGCCTGAAATGCTGGTGGAAGGCAGCAATGCCATCCTCACTCGACTGGGTGACGGCGGCGCCCTCACCGGGGCGTTGCGGCTGCTGGTGGACGATCCCGAGCGTCGCCGGCAGATGGGACGTTCCGGCTGGGACTGGATCCGCAGCGCCAAGCGTTTCAGCCCCGAAGGCCACGCTGAAGCCACCGAACACTATTACCACCAATGGATGAAGGAGCTGGGTCATGGCTAATGCCAGAACCGTACCGGTGCTGATGCATCACCACGTCAGCAACTCGCCCGGCATGATCACGGTGTCGCCGGAGAATTTCGAAAGCCAGATCGCCTGGCTGGCGCGCACCGGCTGGACCTCGTTGACGCTGGACCAGTACGCCGGCTTCCTGGCCGGCAAGCCGGTGCCGCGCAAATCGATCGTGATCACCTTCGATGATGGCTACCTGGACAACTGGGTCTACGCCCATCCGATCCTGCAGAAGTACGGCATGCACGCGGTGGTGTTCGTGGTGACCGGCTGGATGCACGAGGGGCCGATGCGCCCGCATGCCGGCATCGCCGGCGCCACGCTGCCGGAAACGCCCGAACATCGCGCCTGCGAAGACCTGATCTACAAACAGGGCCGCAGTGACGAGGTGATGATGCGCTGGAGCGAAGCACGYGCGGCCATCGAGGCGGGCACCTTCGAGATCCATTGCCACACCCACACCCATACGCGCTGGCTGCGCCGCCAGGACCTGGATCGCGCCCAGCGCCGCGCCGGCATCAGTGGAGACCTCTCGATGGCCAAGGAAGTGCTGCTGGAGAAACTGGGCKAAGTGTCGGACACCCTGTGCTGGCCTTACGGCGATTTTGACCAGGACTATATCGAAGTGGCGCGTGAGCAGGGTTTCCGCTACCTGCATACCACCCATCCGTTCGGCCGCAACGTGGTCGGCGGCGATCCCGAGCGCATCTACCGCTTCGCCATCCGCAACCGGCCGGCAAGCTGGCTGCGCAAGCGCATCGCGTGGAGCTACAACCCGCTGATCGCCCCCCTGTTCAACGGCTTCAAGGCGCGGCAGAAGAAGATGGTGCCGGGGCCGTGATGGCGCTGCCAGCACTGGGCTGGCACAGCTTCGGCAAGGAAGCTCCAACAGAGTGGAAGGATTACAGGAAATGAACGTTCTGGTTACCGGCGGCGCTGGATTCATCGGCTCCCACACGTGCGTGGAACTGCAGCAGCAGGGCCATGCGGTGGTCGTCGTCGATTCACTGTGCAACAGCGACGCCGGGGTGATCGGCCGGATCGGCGACATCACCGGCATCGCGCCGCTGTTCGTACAGGCCGACGTGCGTGACCGTGCGCGGATCACCGCGGTGCTGCGCGAGCATTCGATCGATGCGGTACTGCATTTTGCCGCGCTGAAATCGGTTGGCGAATCGCGGCAGATGCCGTTGGACTACTTCGACAACAACATCAGCGGCACCCTCGCCCTGCTCGGCGCCATGCGCGATGCCGGCGTGGGCACGTTCGTGTTCAGCTCGTCGGCAACCGTGTACRGCGACCAGGACCATTGCCCGGTGGCCGAAACGGCCTCGACCTGCGCGATGACGCCCTATGGCCGTTCGAAGCTGGTGGTGGAGCAGCTGCTGTCCGACCTGGTCGGCGCCGATATGGCGCTGCATGTGGCAACGCTGCGCTACTTCAACCCGGTGGGGGCGCATTCAAGCGCGCTGATCGGCGAGCTGCCGCACGGAACGCCCAGCAACCTGATGCCCTACATCGCCCAGGTGGCCGCCGGCCTGCTGCCCGAAGTGCAGGTATTCGGCGATGACTATCCGACCTGTGACGGCACCGGCGTACGCGACTACATCCATGTGCAGGACGTGGCGCGGGCCCATGTGCTGGCGCTGCAGTACCTGCGCGACAAGCGCCGCAGCATCACCCTGAACCTGGGCACCGGCCAGGGCCACAGCGTGCTGGAACTGATCAAGGCCTTCGAGCAGACCGTCGGCCGGCCGATTCCGTTCCGGATCACCGGTCGTCGTAGCGGCGACATCGCGGTGAGTTTTGCCGACCCGTCCCTGGCCCTGCGCGAGCTGGGCTGGACCGCGCGCCATGGCCTGGCGGACATGTGCCGCGACACCTGGAGATGGCAGACGGAGATGCCGCGCAGCGCCTGATGCCTTGCTTGCGGCAGACAGCAACATGGCCGCACAAGCGGCCATGTTGTCGGTTCGATCCAGCGACAGGGTTCAGGCCGCGGCCGCTGTCCTGACCGCCGCCGAAAGCCGGTCCAGGGTGTCCTGCATCAGCGTCGCGTCATCGGCCTCGACCGTGACCCGCACCACCGGTTCGGTGCCGGAAGGACGCAGGAAGGCACGCCCGCGACCGGATACCGCCTGCTGCGCTTCGAGCAGCGCAGCCTGCACGCTCTCGGCCTGCACGGTGGCCTTGGCCGAGACATCGCCAAGGCGCACGTTGACCGTCTTCTGCGGCACCTTGGACAACGGCTGCAACGCTTCGCGCAGGTTCTTTCCCTGCTGCTTCAGCGCCACCAGTRCCTGCAGGGCACTGACGATGCCGTCGCCGGTGGTGGCCCGGTCCAGGCACAGCAGATGGCCGGACGCTTCGCCACCGAGCACGCCGCCTCCCTCCACCAGTGCCTGATGCACGTAGCGGTCGCCGACGTTGCTGCGCTGGAACGGAATCTGCAGTTCGGCAAGGGCCTTTTCCAGACCGAAGTTGCTCATCAGGGTGCCGACCACCGGGCCGCGCAGGCGCCCTTCGGCCTGCCATGCGCGCGCCAGGATGTACACCAGGTCATCGCCATCGACCGGGTTGCCGCGGTCATCGGCCATCAACACCCGGTCACCATCGCCGTCGAAGGCGATGCCCAGGTCGGCGCGGGTCTCACGCACCTTGGCAGCGAGGTTGTCGATGTGGGTCGACCCGACGCCGTCGTTGATGTTGACGCCATTGGGTTCGGCACCGATGCCGATGACCTCCGCGCCCAGTTCGCGGAACAGCAGCGGCGCGATCTGGTAGGTGGCGCCATGCGCGCAGTCGAGCACCAGGCGCACACCGCGCAGAT
This sequence comes from Stenotrophomonas sp. 05L44_2, assembly GCF_056665995.1. Classification (NCBI taxonomy): domain Bacteria; kingdom Pseudomonadati; phylum Pseudomonadota; class Gammaproteobacteria; order Lysobacterales; family Lysobacteraceae; genus Stenotrophomonas; species Stenotrophomonas sp. 05L44_2. Next base: position 3,520 of record NZ_JBFTNR010000115.1, on the reverse strand, counting down.
CGAACGCGCGCGGCACGCTGGACTTGCAGAACTCGATGTAACGGCCGACGGCCTCGCGTGCACGCGAGGCCTTGCCGAGCTTTTCCGAAACGGCCGTGGTGAACGGCACGTCCAATGCGGCTTCCAGCGCCAGCTCGGTGGCATCGTCGAGCTTCTCGCCCTGGGCGGAGAAGAACTTGATGCCGTTGTCGTAGTGCGGGTTGTGCGACGCACTGATGACGATGCCCGCGTCCACGCCCAGGGTACGGGTCAGGAAGGCAACGGCCGGGGTCGGCATCGGGCCGAGCAGCTGCACGTCAGCGCCCGCAGCGACCAGCCCGGCTTCCAGCGCGGCTTCGAACATGTAGCCGGAGATCCGCGTGTCCTTGCCGATCACTACGATCGGACGGCGCCCCTCCTGGCCGCGCTGGGCGACCAGCACGCGGCCAAGGGCGTTGCCCAGGCGCAGCACGAAATCAGCCGAGATCGCCCCTTGGCCGACTCGACCGCGGATGCCGTCGGTACCGAAGTACTTGCGGCTCCCCATCAAGCTTCCTCCGGTGCCGGCTCGCGCCGCAGCATCGCCAGCAGGTCGGCCAGGCGGTCGCGCAGTTCACGACGGTCACAGATCTGGTCGATGGCGCCGTGCTCGAGCAGGAACTCCGAACGCTGGAASCCTTCMGGCAGCTTCTCGCGCACGGTCTGYTCGATCACGCGCGGGCCGGCGAAGCCGATCAGTGCACGCGGTTCGGCGATGTTGATGTCGCCCAGCATCGCGAACGATGCCGACACACCGCCGGTGGTCGGGTGGGTCAGCACCGAAATGTACGGCTGTCCGGCTTCACGCAGTTTGCCCAGCGCGGCCGAGGTCTTGGCCATCTGCATCAGCGAGAACAGGCCCTCCTGCATGCGCGCGCCGCCACTGGCGGAGAAGCACACGTAGGGTGCGCCGATCTCGGCGGCGGTTTCGGCGGCAAGGGCGAAGCGCTCGCCGACCACCGAGCCCATCGAGCCCCCCATGAAGGCGAAATCGAAGGACGAGGCCACCAGGGGACGGCCCTTGAGCAGGCCGCGCATGGCGATCAGCGCGTCGTACTCACCGGTGTTCTTCTGCGCGATCTTGATGCGCTCGCTGTACTTCTTCTGGTCCTTGAACTTCAGCAGGTCGGTCGGCCCCAGGCGGGCAGCGATCTCGGTGGTGCTGTCGGCGTCGAACAGCGCAGCCAGACGGGCGCGCGCGCGGATGGCCATATGGTGGCCGCACTTCGGGCAGACCTCCAGATTCTCTTCCAGCTCCGGACGGTACAACGCACTGCCGCAGTTGCTGCACTTTTCCCACAGGCCCTCGGGGACGCTGCGCTTCTTGCTGGGGGTGTTGTCGGTGCGGATGCCAGACGGCATCAACTTGCTGAGCCAACTCATGCGGGAGGACACTTCCGTTCAGGGCGGCCCGGGGGCCGCAAAGGCGGACAGTCTAGCTCCGCTTGCGGATATTCTTGCGCGCCCCACCGCCGGGCATGGCCCGGCGCTACCATTACTGATCCAATGCCTGCCGCAGCGGAGCCAGGAACGCTGCGGCGCGCTGCGCCGCATCCTCGGTGGAGGTCGCTTCGGCCAGCACCGCCACCAGTGCGCTGCCGACCACCACGCCGTCGGCCTGGCGCGCCATGGCCGCCGCACTGGCTGCGTCCTTGATGCCGAAGCCGGCCACCACCGGCACGCTGGCCCTGGCCCGCAGCGCCTGCAGGCGTGCGCTGGCCGCGTCGCTGTCCAGTCGTTCCGAGGCGCCGGTGACCCCGGCAAAGCTGACGTAGTACAGATAGCCACGGGCCAGCGCCAGCAGCTTGTCAGCGCGTGCCTCGCTGGTGGTCGGCGATGCCAGCAGAACCAGCGCAAGGCCTGCAGCGTCGAAGGCCTGCTGGGCTTCGCTGGCCTCTTCCGGCGGCAGGTCGACCAGCAGCACGCCGTCCACGCCAGCCGCCACCGCCGCTTCGGCGAACGCCACGTAACCGTGGATCTCCACCGGGTTGAGATAGCCCATCAGCACCACCGGCGTCTGCGTGTCCTGTTGCCGGAACTGCGCCACCGCCTGCAGCACGTAACGGTTGCCGGCACCGCGGGCCAGCGCGCGCTCGGAACTGCGCTGGATGGTCGGGCCGTCGGCCATCGGATCGGAGAACGGCACGCCCAGTTCGATCACATCGGCACCGGCCTGGACCAGCGCGTGCATGACCGGCACCGTGGCTTCCAGCGAGGGATCACCGGCGGTGATGAAGGGGATCAGGGCCTTGCGCTGCTGCTGGCGCAGGCGCTGGAAACAGTCATCGAGTCGGGAAACAGGCATCTCAGGCACATCCTTCAATCAGTTCAATCGCTTCGCTGGTCCCCCAGTACATCAGGATGACCTTCCCTTCAAACACTTCCAGGCGGATGCCCAGGTCGGAACCCGGATCCTGCCAGGTCAGGTACTCGCCCTGATCGCCGTCGTAGGCATGCGGGCTGGMGACCGGCGCGCCGGGGAACTGCGCCACCGCCTGCGCCCGCGTCATGCCGATGCGCAGTCCGAACGGACCCGGCTGGTCGACCGGCGCCTTGGCGTCCTCGCCCGGACCAAGATCGAAACGGACCACGCGGTCTTCGTCGGTCATCATCGACACGCCGGGCGGCAGCCCCTTGCCGTCGTAGTACTCGCAGCTGCCGCCGATGGCTTCGACCGCGCCCATTGCCTTCCACGGCCCGAAGGCCTTCAGGTCGCTCATGTGCTGGCCGATCAGCACCTCGCCGGCATGATCCAGCGCCACCGACGCCACGGCGGGCGCGTCATCGCTGGAGACTGCGGCCGAGGCCGGTGGATCATCGATGGGCGTGCTCGCTATCGGGTCGACGTCATCGTTGGCCGCCATCGGCTGCGCCGGTTGCGCAGCGGCCTTGGCCGCCGGCGCCAGCACCGGCGGTTCCGGCGGTTGGCACGCGGCCAGGCCCAGCACCAGCAGCACGCCCGTACTGCGCATCAGTGCGCTCACAGCACCAGCCCTTCGCGCGCCGCGATGGTATGCACGTCCTTGTCGCCACGTCCTGACAGGTTGCACAGCACGATCTGGTCGCGCGGACGCCCGCGCGCGAGCTTCATCGCCTGCGCAAGCGCGTGGCTGGACTCCAGCGCCGGCAGGATGCCTTCGGTGTGGGCCAGCAGATGGAAGGCCTGCAGCGCCTCTTCGTCGGTGATGCCGACGTAGCGCGCACGGCCGCTGTCGGCCAGGAACGCATGCTCGGGGCCTACACCCGGGTAATCCAGGCCGGCCGACACCGAATGGGTCTCGATGATCTGGCCATCGTCGTCGCACAGCACATAGGTGCGGTTGCCGTGCAGCACGCCCGGGCGGCCGGCGGCGATGGAAGCTGCGTGGCGGCCGGTGTGGATGCCATCACCGGCCGCTTCAGCGCCGACGATCTCGACCTGGCGGTCGTTGAGGAAGGCATGGAACAGGCCGATCGCATTGCTGCCGCCGCCGACGCAGGCGGTGATCGCATCAGTCAGGCG
>NZ_JBFTNR010000114.1:0-7689 GCF_056665995.1 Stenotrophomonas sp. 05L44_2 | reverse complement strand
ACCGAATGGTCGGGCTCGCTCGATCTGGGCCGCAGCGAAGCGGCGGTACAGCTGGATGCCGAGGGTTTCACCTTCCGCGGCCAGCACTACCCGTGGCCGGGCAAGCTGAAGGACCGCACGCTGTACTACTGGGATGGCGAGGAGTTCTGCTCCATCTCCCGCTTCAGCGGCTCGCTGATCAAGCTGGTGCCGACCGAGTGGGGCGCACCGACCTTCGAGATCGACGGCATCAAGATGCTGCCGACCTCCAAGCTGTCGCCGTTCGAGGACGCGCGCCGCAAGGTCGAGCTGGTCGCCCCGGCGGGCAAAAGCCTCCTCGATACCTGCGGTGGGCTTGGCTACTTCGCCGCCTGCGCACTGGAGGCCGGCGTCGGCCAGATCCGCTCGTTCGAAAAGAACGCCGACGTGATGTGGCTGCGCACGCTCAATCCGTGGTCGCCCGATCCTGACTCAGCCGCCGCGGGCGGCCGCCTGCACTTCAGCCACGGCGACGTCTCGCAGCAGATCGAACAGGTCGCCAGCAACAGCGTCGATGCGGTCCTGCACGACCCGCCGCGCTTCGGCATTGCCGGCGAACTGTACTCGCAGGTGTTCTACGACCATCTCGCCCGCGTCATCCGCAAGGGTGGCCGCCTGTTCCACTACACCGGCGCGCCGAACAAGCTGACCAGCGGCCGCGACGTGCCGCGCGAAGTGGCCAAGCGCCTGGAAAAGGCCGGCTTCAAGGCCGAGCTGGCGCTCGATGGCGTGCTGGCCGTCAAGCGCTGAGGCTCACTCGCCTTCCACCTTGGCCAGCTTCATCACCCACTTCGGTACTTCCGGCTCGCCGGCGTAGAACGCCTTGGGCTTGTTCTCGGCCATCGCCCAGCGGTGCAGCCAGCTCGGCCCATAGCGACCACTGTAGCCCTCGGCGCCGCGCGCATAGGCGGGGTCGCGCACGGCTTCTTCCAGCGACACGAAGCGATAGCCACGGCGCTTGGTGGCCGCCACCAGCTCGGCGAACGTCGCCGCGTTGAGCTCGTTGGCATGCATCAGCCACACCTGCGGCACCGCATACCCCAGCAGCGCCTGTGACTGCTGCTCGTAGTAATCCACCTTGTTCAGCATGTACGGCACATAGCCCTTGCGCAGGCTCGCCAGCGTCGCCTCGCGCTGCGGTGAATCGGGCTGCTCGTTCATCACGTTGGCATAGGCGAAGGCCCATACCCACTCACCGTTGTCGACCGTCACCGGCGCAACGCGGTAGCCGTGCTGCTTGAAGAACACGTCCATCGCCACGCGGTCTTCCGGCGTACGGCCCGCACGCAGGTAAGGGTGGCGCATCCATTGCGGCGTCTGCCCACGCTCGGCCAGCAGCGGCCGCAGCACCTGCTCGCCGCGCAGGAAGTCCTGCTGGAACGCCGGCACGCCTTTGGCGTTGAGGTCCATGTGCGACCAGGTGTGGTTGCCGAGTTCGTAGCCGGCATCCAACCAGTCGCGCAGCATCTGCACGCGCGCCGGCTGCACCTGGCCATCCACTTCCAGCTTGTTTTCGTTGACGAAGCCCACCACCGGCACATCGGCCTGGCGCAGCTGCACCATCAGTGCGGCATGGCGTGCCTGCAGATCGGCCGGCACGATCTCATCCAGGCGCGCCCACGGCAGATCGTCAATGGTCACCGCGATGCGCCGATCGACTTCGGCAGCGTGGACAGTCAATGACAACAACAGCAACGGCAACGCACGCAGGAACAGACGCATCGGTACATCCATGGGACCAGGATGCAGCGACTGTAACGCGATTGGGCCTTGCCGCCGAGTGTGGATCCGGCCGCAGCGCCAGAGCGGGTCAGTCGGCGATGTACTGCGGCGGCACGTGGTCGGTCAACCAGACACCATTGGCCGAGCGGTGGAACACGTGCCCATCGGCATGCATGCGCCCTGCGTGCACGCTGAGGATCACCGGCGCACCGCGGCGAGCGCCGACCTGGTGGGCCGTCTCCCGGTCCAGTGACAGATGCACGTGATGGCGCTCGCCCGCACGCAGGCCCTGCTCGCGGATCGAGCCGACGAAGCGCGACACCGTGCCGTGGTACAGCCACTGCGGCGGCGCCACCGGCAGCAGTCCAAGATCGACCGCGACCGAATGCCCCTGGTTTGCGCGGATACGCTGGCCATCATCGCTCAGTGCAAAGCGTTGCTTGTTGCAGCTCGCCACGATGTGCTGCAGTCCGCCACGGTCGAGCGCGTGCCCGTGTGCAGCCAGCTTCTGCAGCAGTTCGTCGACGTTGGCCCAGCCCTGGCCGTCCAGGATCAACCCGATTTTCCCGGGTTCATGGCGCAGCACCAGGCTGAGGAACTTGCTGGTCTGCTTGGATGAAGTTTCCGTATTCATCGGCATAGCGTGCCGCAAAAGCGCCAGTTGGTGCCAGTCAGCGGCCCGCGCCAGCTTCAGAACCGGCTCAGCTGAGAGGTAGTGCGCCACAGCCACAGGCCGACCACCATCGCTGCCATCAGCAGTCCGCACAGGATGATGGCCAGCGCATCAGGTGCGTGCGGCGGCGTCAGGTCGGCCCTGGCGAAGATCTGCAACAGCCATCGCCGTATCGAGGACGGGAGCGCATGTCCGTCTGGTGTCAGGTCTGTCATGCATGCTGCAGGCAGCGCAGTGGTGATGCCCGCCCACACATGCTCATACAGTCGAAGCATCACGCTCGCCAGCAGCAGCGCCGCCGCATGCAGGGCAAGCAGGCCCCAAGCGCTGCGGCGCAGCGGTGCATCCACATGGCGCAGCCAGTGCACGCAGACCAGCAGCGTACCCAGCAGGGCCAGCACCAGCGTTGCCATCGGCAGCCAGCACAGCGGCTGCCAGTCGTCCAGCGCGCCTGCACGTGCCAACAGCTGCTCGGCAACCAGCATCCGGGCAGCAGGATCGGTGCCGCCACAGGCCAAAGACAGGGGCTCCAGCAGCAGGGCCACGCGCTGGTGGAAATGGCCTGCGGCCAAGCCCACCGACAGCAGCGCCAGCACCTGCAGCAGCAACAACATCAGGCCGGGGCCAAAGAAGCGTCCGAGGCGGGCAGTGAAGGCGGTCATCGACGTAGTCCCAGCGAGTGACGCGCATGCTAGCCAAGCCAACGGCCGCTGTCGGCTGGCAGATGCGACACGACCTTGGAGGATGCGCGATCATGTCCACTTCTTCAGGAGAGCTGGCGATGGTAGGGCTGTATCTGCTCGTGCGTACCCTGCTGCCGGTTCTGCTTGGCGTGTTGGTTGCGATGCTTGGCGCACGCGTGATCAATGCGCGGCTGGCCCGCCTTCCGCCGCGCGTGATTGCGCTGCCGGATGAAAGCCTGCTGCCCAGCCCCGCAGCACAGCGACGCTATCGCCGCATGCGTCGGCGCAGACCGGGCCTGCAGCACTTCACCCTGCCACCCAAGGTGCCGCGCAGCTGGGTCCTGCTCGCAGCAATGGCGTTCATCGGCACGGTAGGCCTGACCGTCTACCTGATGCCCGATGGCGCCCGCTTCCAGGTGCTGGTCGAGAGCACCTTGGGATATCCCTCCACCGTCATCGAAGTCCATGCGCCCATGCAGCAGCAGCTGCAGCTGCTGGATGCCTGCGCCCCCGTGCTGCATCGCACTGTCCGCCCCATCACCATGCGCTACCGCAGAGCCCGCACCGGCAATCCGGTCGAGGTACACGGGGTACTGCCGGTGCAGGTGCGGCACCGCGGCACGCTGCTGCAGGTGGCCACGGCGCAGCCGGTGGATGCGGCCGTGCTGCGCGATGCCCTGCACCAGTGCAGCGCATCGTCCAACGTTACGCTGACGATACAGCCGCGCACCGTGGCGCCATGGCGGGAATGGGGTTGGCAGCCGTGGCCGGGGCGCAGCGGCCAGTAAGGCTTCAACCGCGCGGCAGTTTCGCCGCCCACATGTTGTCCACCAGGTTCGGGTAACGGCGTCCGTTCTCCTCTGCCCGCTGCCGCGCCGCCGCCTTCTGCGCTTCCGTCAGCGGCTGCGTCTTCTGGCCCTTCGGGTTGGGCTTCTTCCAAGGCGGCGTGCGGGCAGTGGGCATGTGCGGATGATGCCGTAGTAGGTGTTACTTCTTCAGGAATTCCAGCAACGCCAGATTGAAATCATCGGCGTGGCTGGTATTGCAGCCATGTGGCGCATTCTTCAGCACCACCACCTCGCTGCCGGTGATGGCCGCATGCGTGCGCTTGCCTGAACCTTCAAACGGCACCGTCGCATCGCTGTCGCCGTGCAGCACCAGCGTCGGTACGGTCACCTTCTTCAGGTCCGCACGGAAATCGGTGGTGGCGAACGCCTTCATGCACCCCAGCGCAGCGGACTGGTCAGATTGATGGGCAAGCGCGATGGCGGCCTGGCGCTCGTCCTCGGTGACCATCAGCTTGCCGTCGGCACTGAAGAAATCGCGGGTAAAGCCGTCGAAGAACGACTCCCGGTCCTTCTCCAGCCCCTGGCTCATCTCATCCGCCTTTTCCTGGGTCAGCGGCCCTTCGGGATTGTCCGCGCCCTTCAACAGGTACGGCGGCACGGCCGCAGCGAACACCACGCTGTGCAGGCGGTCTTCACCATGGTTGGCGATGTAGCGCGCCACTTCGCCACCGCCCATCGAGAAGCCGACCAGGGTGACATCGCGCAGGTCGCGCTCGTCGATCAGTCCGGCCAGGTCAGCGGCCAAGGTGTCGTACTCGTAGCCATCGGYGGGCTTGTCCGAGCGGCCGAAGCCGCGACGGTCGTAACTGATCACCCGGTAACCGGCATCGCGCAGCAGCGGCACCTGCGCCTTCCAGGATTCGGCMGACAGCGGCCAGCCATGGATCAGSAYSACCGGGCGGCCGGTGCCGCCGGTGTCTTCAATGTGCAGTCGGACGGAGGAGGTAGCCATGGGAACTCCCGGGGGAAAGAGGAACCCAGCCTAGGCAATCGCACCGGAGCCGCCCGTGATGGATCCGGCTCAGGCCATGACATCGCGTACACGGGCACCGGTCAGCCGGCACATCGGTTCGCACCCGCATGGACGGCATTGGTCGGCCCTGCGCCGGTTTCGTCACGCCCCGCTTACCGTGCGCCATCGCCCATGCCAGTCTGCGCCGGACCTCAATGGAGCCACGCCATGCTGCTCGCCCTGCCCCTGCTCGCCGCCGCCGTCGCCGGCACCTCCCCCGCCAGCGACACCCTGCGCGAGCAGATCCGCGCGGCCGACACGCAGCTGTTCGCCGTGGCCTTCGATGCCTGCGATGCCGACAGGGCCGCCGCGATGACCACCGAAGACATGGAGTTCTTCCATGACAAGGACGGCAAGTCCGCCAACAGCCGCGAGGACTTCCGCCGCAGCGTGGCCACCCTGTGCGACAACGCGCGCAAGGGGGGCTGGCACCTGCGGCGCGAGCTGGTGGAGAGCTCACTGCAGGTCTTTCCGCTGCACGACGATCGCGCCCTGGAAATGGGCGATCACCGCTTCCATGAGCGCGGCGCCGATGGCGTTGAACGCTGGACCGGCCAGGCCCGTTTCATCCAGGTCTGGCGCCGCGTGAACGGTCAATGGCAGGCCGAGCGGGTGATCAGTTACGACCACCACCCGGCAGACAAATAAATATCACCACCGCAGCGCCCGCTCAGTCGCGCAGGTTGCTGGCGCGCGTCAGCATCCAGCAGCCGTAGCGGCGCGCGAAGGTGTAGGTATCGCGCTCGGCGTCGCTGCCGAAGGTCACGCGCTGCCCGTTGTCATCGATCGCTTCGATGCGTGTGGGCGCGTTGTAGGTGCCGGCGCGCATGCGCTCCAGCGCGGCCGGATCGCGGCTGACCGGTGAAGGCACGAACAGATTGAACGCGGCCAGGTAGCGGTAGCTGAAACGTTTCAACCGCGCGGCACCCTGCTCCAGCACGACGTGCGTGGGCGCCAGCCCCTCGTGGTCATCGCGCACGGTATGCATGGGCACCTCGTACTCCAGTGGGTCGGAGGTGTAACGCAGGCGCACCCGGTCATCGGCCGGGTCGGCGAAGCGTTGCAGGAAACGGGTGAAGTCCTGCGAAGGGCAAGCGGGATCGTCCGCCGCCACGGGCGTGTCAGCCACTGCAATACCTGCGCAGGCCCACAGCCCCATGCCCAGCAACAACCGCGCAGCCGCCTGYCCCCGTATCCGGTTTGTCTCCCCGTGCACCACCTTCTCCCTCCATCCATTGCAGCCGGGCGCCATCCCCTGCGCCCCGGGCCACAGGCTAGCAACAAGCGGTTACCGGCGCAGCCCGCGACCGTTTTACACTGGCCACATCCGGCCACACGGTAGCGGCCACATGGAGCCTCCAATGACCCCTGATGATTCCCTGCACCAGCAGATCCGCCAGAACGTAGCCGCACTGGACGAGAAGCATGGCCGTGCGTTCGACGCCACCAGCGAGAACGTGGCCGCCAGCCTGGCCGTCAAAGCCCGCGAACAGGGTCTGGAACGCGCCGACCACGTGGTGGTGAGCAACGCCACGGCCAACCTCCCGGCCGGGCACAACATCTTCGTGGTGCAGGGCGACCCGGCCAACCCGGCGCACCTGCGGGCGATGCTGCCGACCGCCGTGGCCGCGCAGACGCCGGCCGAGCAGTCACTGCAGAAGCTGGGGCTGGGCGGACAGCAGCCGGTGCAGGCCGAGCAGCAGACGCTGGATGCACAGGCGCAGGATCAGCAGCAGAACCCTGCGCATCGCATGGGGTGAATGCCGTCAGGCGTCGATGCCGTCGACGCCTGTCGCATGGGCCGGTATCAGCCCATTCGGGGCTGAGCGTGCTGCGTCTGCTGCTGCAGCTGATCTTCCTGCGCGACGCGGCTGGACTCACGGCCCTGATGCTGCACGCTGGCTTGCTGGTACACCTCTTCAACCGTGCCCTGCTGGGTATCGGCCAGCGAAAGACGCTGGCGGTTCGCGGCAGGGTCCGGTGAGGCGGTGTCGCCCGTGCGCTGCAGGAAGACATAGCCTGGCGAATCCGCCGCACCGCCACTGCTGAAAGCCACCTGCAAGGTATCGCGCTCGGTGTAGCCACCCTGCACCGCCAATCGCGTCAGGTGGCCCGCCAACAGCTCGGGCTGCTGTCCCGGCGGCAACCCTTGGCGCTCGGCCGCGTCCCCCAGCGCCGCACGCACCCGCTGGTCCAGCGGATGCAATGTGTCACCCGGCACACGTGCGTCGTTGGCCAACCGCTCACCGCTGCGCTCACCGATGTCGTCGTTCTCGCTCAGCAAGCGATGCTTCCACGTGCGCTCGGGCATCGGATTGGTCTTCGTACGATTGAGATCGCTGTTCGGGAACGGCGGCTCGATGCTGTCCACGCCGTGGATGTTGCGCAGCGGGCGAAAACCGTCCTTGCCCGCGCCCTTGCTGTCCAGGGGAATGCGGACATCCGGAAAGAGCTGCCCTGCGGGACCTCCAAAAGCATTCACGTCGATGCTTCTCTTTCGCTCGATGCCAGCGTGGTTCAGCGCTTCCCAGGTGAAGTCCACGCAGTTGTGGCGCACGTCCTCGTAGTGCTTGCTGAAGCCGAATTTCTCCGGGTCCGAGCCGAAGGCCTCAAGCTTCTTGTACTGCTCCTCGCTTATCTCGAGGGTGCGGGTGTAGCGTGGGTCCTTATAGACATCTGCGTCATCCGGCATGATGTCACCGGGCCCGTTGATGCTTCCGTGTACCTTGGGCG
>NZ_JBFTNR010000113.1:0-7695 GCF_056665995.1 Stenotrophomonas sp. 05L44_2 | reverse complement strand
ATCAACTGACGCACGATCCGGACATCATCAAGTGCACAGACACCGGAGCGTTCATTCCGCGTGGCCACTGGATGTGGCGAGACTATGAGACGTGGATCCTGGCTGGCAACGCGCCCTCGCCAGCGCCGCCGCCCTACCCGGCGGGATCCACCGAGCACCTCCATCTGCTGCGCCGCCAGGCGGAGCAATGGATGTGCGAGTACGTCCAGACACTGGGGCATACATCCATAGAAAGCTGCTGTAGCTACATCAGCAGCGTGATCTCGGGACTCTCCTGCGAGGCCCGAGCGATGGTGGCGTGGCGCGATGCAGTCAATCTGGCATTGACAAATCTGACCATCGCATCGCCCGAAGATGCGCAGACCTGGGAACAGATCAGGCAGAAACTACCGCAGCCGGAGACATTCGACTGGGTGTGCGGGACTTCCGACGGCGGTCCGCCGGAGCGCGGGCCCGCAGGAATCTAGAGGAGCGTTCATGGCAAGAAAAATCATCGACCTAGATACCATTCAAGCGAATGGTAAACGGGGTGAAACACAGCGCCCGGCATTCACCAAGGTCAACGACAACTTCGCCGACGTCTACGCAGGCCTGGACGGCGTACAAGCCGCCGTGGACGGCCTGGAAAGCCGAATGGCAGGCCGCAACCGCCTTATCAACGGTGACTTCCGGGTCTGGCAAAGGGGTACGGCGTTTTCCGCATCTACCGGTGCCCGTCCTACCGCCGATCGCTGGCTGATGAACGCGCAGGCGACCACTCTCTCTGCATCGCGCGACGACATTGCGGCAGGCGGTGGTGCGGCGGGAAGGCTGATTGCAGGTTCCCGTCACCTGCTGAAGCTCGTCGTCGAAAGTGTTGCCGGCGCCGACAGCATGGCACTGGTGCAGCAGCGCATCGAAGACGTGCGTACGTTCGCGGGAAAGCGGGTCACCGTCAGCTTCAAGGCGAGGGCCACGGTCGACAACTTCAAGGTGGGCCTGGAATTCCAGCAGTCGTTCGGCACCGGCGGCTCAACGGCAAGGGACAGCATCGGCGGCGGCGTCACGCTCGATACGATGTGGCGCTGGCACCAGTTGACCGTGGATGTGCCTGGCATCGCAGGGCAGACCCTGGGCGCCGACAGCTATCTACAGCTCAGCCTGTGGATGGACGCGGGCGCGAACTTCGCCGGTCGCGCGTTCGGGGCGGGACAGAAGAGTGGCGTGGTCTATCTGGCTGAAATGCAGGTCGAGGAGGGTGACACCGCGACCGATTTCGATCGCCGGCCCGAAGCGCTTGAACTGTTGCTGTGCCAGCGCTACTACGAAACAGTTGATGTGAACCGGATCCTGGGAATCACCTACACCGCCAACGGCGATTCGCGCGCCTGCATCCCGTTCAAGGTACGCAAGCGCTCGGCGCCCAGGATCACCTCGCCCTCCACCGCGCTCAACCTGGTGGGCTTCGGCTCCGAAGGCAGTCTCATCAACTTCAACGGCGGCGATCCGGGCTGGCAGTCCACCGTGGACGCGGCCGTGTTGTCCTCGATGTCCAACAGCATGCAGCAGTACGGAGTAGTCGTGGTGTGGTCGACCACCTCCCAGGTCCTGGTGCACGCAGACGCGGAGCTCTGAGCCATGAGCACAATCACGACCGAAACCGGCCGCGTCAGCGGCTTCACCACCAATGCGTCACTGCGCCCCGGACACCGTGTCATCGTGCCCTGCGGTCAGCCGTCCCATCCCGTACCGCCTCATCCCGCCACCGCCCAGGAGCGCACCTCATGATCACCGCCGATGCCCAGCAACTCGAGCCGGGTAGCCGCATTACCGTCTTCGAACTGGACGCCAGCAGTTTCGGTGCCGACCAGCTGTTCTTCCACGCGCACCTGCAGAGCGGTGTGATCATCTGGCAGGGGCAGGAGTACGGCCCCTGGCCGATCGAAGCCAGCGGCTTTGAACGAACCAGCGACCAGCCGCCGAACCCCAAACTTCGGGTCAGCAACATCGATGGCCGCATCACCGCGATGTGCCTGCTGTTCGATGATCTGGTCGGCGCCCGTGTCATCCGTCGGCAGACGCTCGCCAAGTATCTGGATGCAGCCAACTTCGAAGAGGGAAATTCCAGCGCCGATCCGGCAGAGCACTTCCCCGACGAGGTCTGGTTCATCGAGCGCAAGGTCGGTGAGGACAAGCAGACGGTGGAGTTCGAACTGACCACGGCCATCGATCTCAACGGCGAACAGCTGCCTGGTCGGCAGATCATCGCCGGCATGTGTGGCTGGCTGGTGCGGGGTGGCTACCGCGGCCCCTACTGCGGCTACAACGGTCCGGCGGTTGCCGATGGCGACGACGTGGCCACCGATGATCCCGCCCGCGACCAGTGCGGGGGCCGTGTGCGCAGCTGCAAGATGCGTTTCGGCCAAGACAAGCCTTTGCCCTATGGCGGCTTCCCGGCCGCTGGCCTGCTTCGTTCCTGATCCCGCTCTCCGACTTTCCACTTCAAGGCCCGCTCGCGCGGGCTTTTTTCATGGGTGAAACATGCAACCAACAACCCTGCAGGCCATCCAGGCACATGCCGTGGCCGAGTACCCGCGCGAGTGCTGCGGGCTGATCGTGGCCATCGAAGGCCACGAGCACTATCTGCCGTGCCGCAACCTCGCGGGCACACCCAGTGAACACTTCCGCCTGCCGGCCGAGGACTATGCCGTGGCCGAGGACAAGGGCGAGGTGCTGGCCCTGGTGCACAGCCATCCCGACGCAGCCGCCACACCGTCCGACGCGGATCGGGTGATGTGCGAGCACAGTGGCCTGACCTGGCACATCGTCAGCGTCGGTCAGGTGGATGGCGAGGCACCCGAATGCGGTGACCTGCAGACCATCCAGCCGAACGGCTATGTTGCGCCGCTGGTCGGCCGCCAGTTCGCCCACGGCGTGCTGGACTGCTACAGCCTGGTGCGCGACTTCCATGCGCGGGAACTGGGCATTTCCTTGTCCGACTACACCCGCGACGACGACTGGTGGGACAAGGGCCAGGACCTGTACAGCCTTGAACGACTGCATGCGGAAGGCTTCGACCTGATCGAAGGCGAACCGCGGCGTGGCGACATGATCCTGATGCAGATCCGCTCGCCGGTGACCAATCACGCCGGCGTGTACCTGGGCAACGGGCAGATGCTGCATCACCTGCACGGTCGTCTTTCCGAGTCCGTGCCCTACGGCGGCATGTGGGCCGAGCGCACCCGTTGCATCGTCCGCCATCGCGAGGTGCGCCATGACTGACCGTCTTCGTACCATTCGCCTGTACGGCAAGCTGGGCGCGCGCTTCGGGCGCAAGTTCCGGCTGGCGGTGAACAGCCCGGCCGAGGCCGTGCATGCCCTATGCGTGATGCTGCCTGGGTTCCAGCAGTACCTGATGGCTGCAAAGGCCAAGGGCATGGAGTTTGCCGTGTTCAACGGTAAACAAAATCTCTCCCGGGAGCAGTTGCACGACCCGCCGGGGCAGGATGACATCCGTATTGCGCCGGTGATGGTCGGTAGCAAGCGGGGTGGCGCGTTGCAGACAATCGTGGGTGTCGTTCTGATCGTCGTCGGTGTGGTGGTAAATGCGTGGACGGGTGGAACCGCTGGCACACCCTTCATCAAGTTCGGCATAAGCATGGCGGTCGGCGGCGTTGTTCAGATGCTCTCCCCTCAGCCGAGAGGCCTGAGCGCCAAAGACTCCCCCGAAAACGCGCCCAGCTACAGCATGAACGGCACCGTCAACACCCAGGCACAGGGCAATCCCGTACCGGTCGCTTACGGCGGCCATGACAAGAAAGGCATGTTCATCGGCTCGGCCGTGATCAGCGGCGGCATCCTGGCGGAGGACCAGTTTTGAACCAGATCATTCATTCCGCACAGCGTGAGCGCAGTGCACCCATACCCACATTGGTGGGTGCAAAGAAGGGCGCCAGCAATGCACGCACGCCGGTGGAAACGCCGGACAGCCTGCACTCGATGGCAGTGGCCCGCATCATCGACCTGGCCAGTGAAGGCGAGATCCGCGGGCTGGTAGCGGGCAAGCAGTCGATCTACCTGGACCAGGTGCCGATCGAGAACCCGGACGGCACGCTGAACTTCTCCGGCGTGGACGTGCAGACGCGCTCAGGCACCCAGGACCAGGAGCACATCAGCGGCTTCCCCTCGATCGAGAACGAAGTCGGCGTCAACGTCGAACTGCGCAGCGATGCGCCCGTGGTACGCACCGTGTCCGGCGCCGATCTGTCGGCGGTGCGCATCCGCTTTGCGGTGCCCGCGCTGCAGAAGACCAACACCGAAAACGGTGATACCGAGGGCTATCGCATCATGTATGCGGTGGACCTGTCCACCGACGGCGGCCCGTTCAGCACCGTGCTGAACGACGCTTTCAGTGGCAAGACCACCAGCCAGTACGAACGCAGCCGCCGCATCGATCTTCCGGCAGGCAGCCAGTGGCAGGTGCGCATCCGACGGCTGACCGCGAACGCCAACAGCAGCACCATCGCCGATACCGTCAACGTGCTGTCGATGACCGAGATCATCGATGCCAAGCTGCGCTATCCCAACTGCGCGCTGGCGGCGGTGCAGGTCGATGCCAGCCAGTTCCAGAACATTCCCACGCGCTCGTATCAGCTGTGGGGGCGCATCGTACGTATTCCGTCCAACTATGACCCGCTCACCCGCGTCTACAGCGGTGTGTGGGATGGCACCTTCAAGAGCGGCTGGACCAACAATCCGGCGTGGGTCTTCTTCGACATCGTCACCAACGATCGCTTCGGCCTGGGTCATCGCATCCCGCTGGACTGGGTGGACAAGTGGCGCCTCTACCAGATCGCCCGCTACTGCGACGAACTGGTCAGCGATGGCCAGGGCGGCAGGGAGCCACGATTCACCTGCAGCCTGTACCTGCAGACCCGCGCTGAGGCATACAGGGTGCTGCAGGACATCGCCACCATGTTCCGAGGCATCAGCTTCTATGCAGCTGGCCAGGTCATGGCTTCGGCCGACATGCCCAAGGACCCGCTGCTGACCTACAGCCAGGCCAATGTCATCGAGGGTCGCTTCCACTATGCAGGCAGCAGCCGCACGGCGCGGCACACCGTCGCTCTGGTGTCCTGGATCGATCCGGATGATTTCGGCCGGCAGAAGGTCGAAGTGGTACAGCACCTGCCTGGTGTCGCCCGCTATGGCATCAACCAGACCGAAGTGACGGCGGTGGGTTGCCATTCGCGTTCGCAGGCGCAGCGCGTGGGCAACCACATCCTGCACACCGAGATGCTGGAAACCGAGACGATCAGCTTCTCGGTGGGGCTGGATGCCCTGGGTTGCATGCCCGGCGACATCATCCAGGTGGCCGACCCGAACCGCGCCGGTCGCCGCAATGCAGGGCGCATCCGCAGCGCGGGTGCGCGCACCTTGGTGCTGGACCAGCCGCCGGAGAAGATTGAAGCCGGTGATACCCTGCGTGCGACGCTGCCCAATGGGCATTCCGAAGCACGTACCGTGCAGTCGGTTGATGGCGAGACGGTCACCGTCACCGCGCCGTGGTCGGCAGTACCGGTCGCGCAGTCGGTCTGGGCACTGGAGTCGCCGGAGCTGGCGCTGCAGCAGTACCGCGTGCTGTCGATCAGTGAAGGCGAAGAGCTGACCTACCAGATCACCGCGCTCAAGCATGTGCCGGGCAAGTACGCCGCCATCGACGATGGCACGCGCCTGGAGCAGCCGCCGATCAGCATCGTGCCACCCAGCGTGCAGCCGCCGCCAGCGAACGTGCGGATGGCCTCGCATGTGGTCGTCGACCAGGGTATCGCCACTTCCGTACTCACCATCGAGTGGGACGCGGCGGACAAGGCGATTGCCTATGACGTGGAATGGCGTCGTGGTGATCTCAACTGGGTCCGTGCCGGCCGCGTGGGTACGCAGAGCCTGGAAGTGCGCGGCATCTACGCCGGCCAGTACCTGGCCCGGGTTCGTGCAGTCAATGCGCTGGGAGCGGTGTCGCAGCCGATGGTCAGCGCGCTGACGACGATTGAGGGCAAGACCACGCCACCGCCAGCGCTGTCTTCGCTCACGGTCCGCAGTCGCGTTTTCGGCATCGAGCTGGACTGGCAGTTCCCTGTTGGTGCTACCGATACCGAGCGTACCGAGCTCTGGTACAGCACCAGTCCTGACCGTGCAGCGGCCATCAAACTCGGTGACTTTGCCTATCCGCAGGCACGGCACCAGATGAATGGCCTGGCGGCCGGCGCACGTTTCTGGTTCTGGGGTCGCCTGGTTGATCGCAGCGGCAACATAGGTCCATGGCACCCGGTGGGCGCTGGCGTACTGGGAGAGTCCAGCAGCAACCAGGCGGACTATGACGCCTACTTCGCCGGTCGCATCAACGAAAGTGCACTTGGCCAGCAACTGCAGCAGAAGATCGAGCGCGTCAGCGAGGTGCTGCCGCTGGTCTGGGATGCGGAGGCGACCTATACCGCGGGCCAGACCGTCATCCATGACGGCCGGATCTGGAGCTGGCAGGACACTGCAGCGGGCAACGAAACGCCGCCGGGCACGCATTGGAAGGATGTGGGCGATGCGATCGCCGATGCCGGTGCCATTGTCGGTCGGGTCGATCAGCTTGAGATGGATGTCACCGAGGTCGATGGCAAGGTGGCTGCGCAGGGGCAGAAAGTCGATGGCCTGTTCGCCCAGGTCAGCGACCACAGTGCGGGCGAGGAGGACTACAACGTCGGTGAGAACGACGTTACCGCCGGCGCCATCACCGTCTACAGCGTGATGGCCGAAAAGGACGCGGCGCTGGCCAAGCGCGTGGACACGGTTGAAGCCTCCATCGATGGCGTACCTGGCAAGATCGAAGGCGTCAGCGCGGCCGTGCAGCAGGTCTCGCAGGCCGTGGTGAATCTGGATGGCAAGGTCAGCGCGACCTATACGGTCAAGGCGCAGATCAGCAGTGCAGGTCAGATCTACATGGCCGGCATGGGTCTGGGCGTGGAGCAGCAGCCCGATGGCAGTTACCAGAGCCAGATCCTGATGCAGGCCGATCGCTTCGCATTGTTCAACACCAACAGTGGCCAGGTCAGTGCGCCGTTCGTGGTACAGGGCGGGCAGACCTTCATCAGCCAGGCACTGATCGGCACTGGCTGGATCCAGAACGCGATGATCGGCGATGTGATCCAGTCCAACGCCGTGGGGGCCGATGGTCAGCCCCGATGGAGACTCGACAAGAACGGCACGTTGACGATGAGCGGCCCCGAGAACGGTGGCCGCCTGACCATCAATGACAGTGTCATCCACGTTTACGACAGCAGCGGTCGCGTGCGCGTCCGCATGGGGATCTGGTGATGGCAACAGGTATGCAGATTTTCGGCCCGGATGGGCAGATGTGGTTCGACACCAATGATCGGGCCGGAAAGGTGATGGGTGGCATGACGATCACCGGCAATTCCCAGAGTCCGGTCGGCCTGGCGGGGCTGGGGCAGCCATTTGCCATTCTTCCCAGTCCGACGTCCGACAGCTGGCAGGACCAGAACGGAAATCAGTTCTCCGCCCCGAACATGGGCGTCATGTCGTTCATTGATGGGGGCAACACGCTGATGATGCGGTTCACGTTCTCACCGATCGCCAATCCCTCCACTTACATTTTCTATGGAACYTTCTGATGTCCGTCGGTCTTGAAGTCACCAACGATAGTGG
>NZ_JBFTNR010000112.1:0-7705 GCF_056665995.1 Stenotrophomonas sp. 05L44_2 | reverse complement strand
GGCCATGCCCGGCGGACGGCGCCAGAAATCCGGCGCATTCAGTGRGCACATCGACGTTAAAGAGAAAGGGGGTACGGCCGATACATCCTCCGTGCACCTCCCGAGAACGTCCATGTACTCACGCATTTTCATCCGTCTGGCCGCCCCCCTGGCTCTGACCCTGCTGCTCCCCTTCGCCATCGGTTTCGAATGGCCGGTTGCCCTGCGTTGGGCGATCCTGACCACGATGACGCTGAGCTGGCTCGGCTTTGCGTGGTGGACCGCCCGCGCCCAGGCGCACCGTTCCCCGGAACATGCCCGTGTCCTGCGTGAGCAGGACCAGCTGCTGACCGAACTGCGCAACTTCGTCGGCAACGAGATCGACGGTTCGCGTGGCGAAGTGGAACGCGCCCGCGACCTGATCCGCCAGGCCGTCTCCAGCCTCGGCGGCAGCTTCGATGCCATGAACCGCAAGTCGCGCCAGCAGAGCCAGGCCCTGTCACGCATCGTCGACCGCGCCGGTGACGAAGGCGGCGCCGGCCTCGACGTTGCCCGTTTCGCCCAGCACGCCAGCCACCGCATGGAACAGCTGGTGGAAGCGCTGGAGCAGGTCAGCGGCCAGAGCAGCACCACCGTGCAGCACATCGACCAGATGGCGCAGCACCTGGATGGCATCTTCGCGCTGCTGGAAGACGTCAAGTCGATTGCCGASCAGACCAACCTGCTGGCCCTGAACGCTGCCATCGAAGCTGCGCGTGCCGGTGAAGCCGGTCGCGGTTTCGCCGTGGTTGCCGACGAGGTCCGCAACCTGTCCGAGCGTTCGACCACCTTCAACGAGCAGATCCGCAAGCTGGCGCACAGCTCCAAGGATGCCATCGCCAAGGTCCGCGAGACGGTTTCGCACATGGCCTCGCGCGATATGGACCGCTCCCGTGAAGCGCGCCAGGAAGCGGCGGCKATGCTGGACAACGTGGCGCAGATCAACGCTTCGCTGGGTGACGGCATGCGCGAAGTGTCCGACTGCGCGCGCTCGATCGACGGCAGCGTGGCCGAAGCCGTGCGTGCCCTGCAGTTCGAGGACATCGCCACCCAGGCCCTGGGCGGCGTGCATACCCACCTGGACCGCCTGACCGCGATCAATCGCGAAGCGGTGGCCCTGCAGGAACTGCTGCATCGCAATGGCGGCGTGTTCGACGAAGAAATCGCCTCTGCCCTGCAGCGCACCGGCAACCGCCTGCGCGAACTGCGCAGCGAATGGGAGCGCCCGCCGCACAAGCCGGTTGCCCAGCAGAGCATGGGCGCCGGTACGGTCGAGCTGTTCTGATCCTGATGTCCGCTGCCCCGTCCGGCAGCGTGCGAGGCCCCGGTTCTGCCGGGGCCTTTGCGTGTGACCCGCCTTTGGATGCATCCTGCAAGCGCACCATGACCCTGATCCGCGCCCTGCCCCCGATCAACGAGAACGAGCGCCCGCGCAATGCGGGCGTACGTGAGCAGCTGCGCCAGCTGGAAGAGGTGGCCCGCGAAGAAATCCAGGAGCTGCAGAAACTGGCCGACGCGCGCCCTGCCCCACCGGCAGCCGGCGATGACGTGCTGGGCCTGGCGTGGGACCTGGGGCTGGATGGCAGTGCCTTGAAGTAGATCCACGCCATGCGTGGATGCAACTGCCCACGTGGCATGATGCGCCGGTCCCGTTCATGGAAGACCGATGGCCATCGCCCTGATCGCATTGCTGCTGATCGAACTCCTGCTGCTGGCCCTCTGGGCGCCGTTCTTCTTCCGCACCGGCATCGTGCTGTTCAACCAGCGAATCGCCGCTACGCCGGCAGAGCTGGCGCAGCTTTCACTGGCCGGTCTGGAGCATGACCTGCCGCCCGATACCTGGCTTTGCCTGGTGTTCCGCGCGCTGCCGGACGGCAGCATCGCCTTTCGCGAGAGCTTCGTGCCGAGCGTTGGCCGTCGCTACTTTCCGCTGATGCGCGGGCGGGTGATGATCGATGCACGGCGCAGGGAGGTGCGGGTGATCGGGCTGTGCAGCTGGTTCGCGCTGGGCCTGACACTGATGCTGGTGCCGGTCATCCTCGTCCGACCCGCTGCGTGGCCGATGCTGGTGGCCCTGGTGCTGTTCTACATAGGCTATTTCATCCAGCGCCGACGCTATGTAGAGGTGGTCGAAGCGGTACGCGCACGACTTCGCTCCGAATTTCCGCAGCGCTTGGTTGCCGCGTCGCAGTAGATCCACGCCATGCGTGGATGGCCGCGAGTGCAGGCATCAGTGCCGACCAACGGTCGGCACCCACCCAGGCTTGCCCAGAAGTAGATCCACGCCATGCGTGGATAAGTATGTCAGCGCGCCAGCATCACTTCGCTGGCGGCATCGGTGCGGCCTGGGGCGAGGTGCTGCTGGCGCAGCCACTGCGCCAGGTCGCGCGGTGTGAGCGGGCGCGAGTACAGGTAGCCCTGGATCTCGTCGCAGCCCTGGCGGCGCAGCATGTCCTCTTCCTGGTGCGTTTCCACGCCCTCGGCCACCACCTTCATGCCCAGTGCGTGGCCAAGATGGACGATGGCCTGGGTCACCTCGGCGGTGCCCGAGTCATGCAGCATGCCCTGCACGAAGCTGCGGTCGATCTTCAGGCGGCCGACCGGGAAACGGTTGAGGTAATTGAGGTTGGAGAAGCCGGTACCGAAGTCGTCCACTGCCAGCGGCACGCCGTGCCGTTCCAGCACATCGAAGCAGTGGCGCAGGATGTCGGTGTCACGGATCAACGCCGATTCGGTCAGCTCCAGCTCCAGCCGCTGCGGCGGCCAGCCGTGCGCGTGGCAGATCTCGATCACGCGCTCGGCAAAGCCACGATCGCGCAACTGCACTGCCGACACGTTGACGGCAATGCGCTCGAAATGCAGGCCAGCACGATCCCACGCGGCTGCCTGGCGACAGGCTTCGGACAATACCCAGTCGCCGATGCGGACGATTTCGCCGCACTTTTCGGCGATCGGAATGAATTCTGCCGGGCTGCAGTAGCCGATGCCCGGGCGATGCCAGCGCAGCAACGCCTCGATTGCGGGGGGCTCGCCGTGATGGGCGTGCAGCAGTGGCTGATAGGCCAGGCTGAACTCGTCGCGCTCGATGGCGCCGTGCAGGCCGTGCTCGATCTCCAGCCGGCGCTGGATCCGCGCCAGCGCGTCCTGGCTGTAATACTGATAGGTATTGCGACCAGCTTCCTTGGCCGCGTACATCGCCGCGTCGGCAGCGCGCAGCAGCGAATCGAAGTCGGTCTGGCTCTCGCCGAGCATGGCGATGCCCACGCTGGCGCCCACTTTCAAGGTGGTGTCGCCACGACGCAGCGGCTCGGCCAGCGAATTGATCAGCTTGCGCGCCACGTGCCCGRCATCTTCCGGTTCGGCCAGGTCGCGCAGCACCACGATGAACTCGTCGCCGCTGAAGCGGCCGAACAGGTCGTTGTTGCGCAGGTTCTGGTGCAGCCGGGTCGCGGCGGCCTTCAGCAGCGCATCGCCAGTGGCGTGGCCGAAGCTGTCATTGATGTTCTTGAAGCCGTCCAGGTCGATGAACAGCATCGCCAGCGAGGTGCCGCGATCGCGCGCTTCCTCGATGGCTTCGGAGGTCTGCTCGCCCAGCAGCACCCGGTTGGGCAGTCCGGTCAGCAGGTCGTAGTGGGCAAGCAGTTCAATCCGCTCGTTCGCTTCGCGCTCGCGTGTGATGTCACGGAACAGGACCACAAAGCGCGGCGGCAGGCCATCACGACGGTCCAGTTCGATCAGCACCTGCACCCATACGCGCAACCCCGACTGGCGGTAGAAGCACAGATCCAGCTGCTCCGGCAGGCCGCCACCGGCAATGCGCCCCAGCGCGGCTTCAAACGCCGCGCGCGAATCCTCGGCATACAACGCGAGCGCCTGGTCGAGGGTGATCGGTTCCTTGCGCAGGCCGTGGATGCGATAGCACTCCTCGGTCCATTGCATGTTGCGCGTCGCCACTTCGATCTCGCAACCACCGATGCGCCCCAGCGCGGACACGCGGTTGAGCAGCTCGGTACGCCAGCGGATGAGGGCATCGGTCTGATGCTGTTCGGTGATGTTCTGCACCTGCCCCAGCAGGCGCTTGGGCTGCCCGTCCATGTCCAGCAACGGTTGCATCCACAACCGCAGATGCTGCGAGGGTTCGTTGCCGCGGGTCAGTTCCAGTTCGAGGTTGGCGGCCCGGCCATCGCGCCACAGGCGGCGCCAGGCCGCACGCAGTGCACCACGTGAGCGCGGGTGCAGCTGCTTGAGCCAGCGTCGCTGCCCAGGGATGCTGTCCTGCCGCAGCGCCAGCAGCGAGCGCAGTTCCGGCGACCACCAGAATTGCCGGCTGTGCGGATCGAACGACCAGCTGCCCATGCTGGCGATGCGCTGGGCTTCGCGCAGATGCAGTTGTTGCTCCTGCAGCAGGGCTTCCAGCTGCTTCTGCTGCTCGATGTCGGTATGGGTGCCGACCATGCGCAGCGGCTGGCCGTCGGCGGTACGGGCCACCACCCGGCCGCGGTCCAGCACCCATCGCCACTGGCCATCGGCCTGGCGGAAGCGGAACTGGGCACTGTACTGCTCACTGTCACCGTGCAGGTGTTCATCCAGCGCGGCGCGCACCTGGGTGATGTCGTCGGCGTGCACGCGCGCCAGTATCTGCGTGGCCGTTTCCTCACCCAGTGCGGGCGTGCGCGCCACCCGGTCGCTGGGGATGTCCCAGTCCCACAGGCTGTGGCCGGCGCTGTCCAGTGCAAGTTCCCAGCGACCGCCACCATCAACCGGCACCGGCTCGGGCACGCTGAGGGTGAAGGCGAGCAGGTTGCCGCTGCCGTCATGCACGGCGCGCAGGTGGCCATCGTAGTGGCCGCGCGGGCCGCCCGGCAGCGTGCACGCGACGATGCCACCGTCGGCGGCCAGCAGGCGCAGGTCTTCCAGCATCGGCGCGTAGGCGGCCACCGTGGCCGGCAGGCCATGCTCGCGCGCAGCCGGATTGGCCGCGAGCGGGCGCCCGCTGCGGTCGACGATGACCAGCGCCGAGGCGAGCGGATGCTGCAGCAGGCTGGCGATGATCCCTTGGTCCACGCGATCTTGCTCCGGATGAAACGCCCGACAGCGGGGCACGCAGTGGTTAACGGCGCCTGCGGCGGATAATTGAGTGGCCAGGGCACAGCTGCGCGGTAAGATGGCCCGCACCCCTTCTCCCTGCCCGCCTCCCTGCCCTGTCCATGCCCGTAGAACCGACCGGCACCGCCCCTGTTCCCGACCCGCGGATGGCGCAGGCGCTGGGGCGCGACCGTCGGCGCATCGTGCTGAGCTACCTGGCGATGGCGCTGGCCTGGATGATCGCCACCGACGGCGCGGTGACCGCGCTGGTGCCCGACCCGCAGCAGGCGGCRCTCTGGCAGAGCATGAAGGGCGCGTTCTTCGCTTTGGCCAGYGCCGGCCTGCTGTACCTGCTGCTGCGGCCGCTGGCCGAGCACGTGCTGCACACCCATGCCCGCCTGCAGGCCTCCGAACTGCGCCTGCGGCAGATGTTCGAGGGCAACCCGGGCCCGATCCTGGTGTATGACCTGGACAGCCTGGCCATCCTCGATGCCAATCCGGCCGCCTGCAGCACCTTCGGCTGGGACCGCGAGGCGCTTCTGGCGCAGACCATCGACGTGCTCTGGCCACCCGGCCAGGACCAGGCGTTGCAGACCAAGCTGGAGGAGATCCGCGGCGCGCCCGAGCAGCTGTGCATCCTGCGCGCGCAGTTGCAGCTGCGTGATGGCAGCCTGCGGCAGATGGAACTGCGTTCGAACGCGATCGACTACGACGGCCACACTGCGCGCCTGCTGATCGCCATCGACCGCACCGCTGAAGACCTGGCCCAACTGCGGCGCGACCAGGCATTGGCCCGCGTGGAAGAAGCCCACGAGTTGGCCCGGATCGGCGCGTGGGAGCTGGACCCGTCCACCGGCCAGGGCCGTTACTCCAACCAGGTCTATCGCCTGCTGGGCCGTCGCCCGCCCGAGGCGCGACGCTGGCACCGTTTCGACGAGCTGCTGGTGGCAGCCGACCCGGCCACGGCCGCACAGACCGACCAGGTGCTGGCCGAGCTGTGCTCGGGTGAGCAGGTGCAGGTGGACGTGCTGCTGCCGGTACTGGCAATGGATGGCCGTGCGCTGATGGTGCACCTGCGCGCCGCCAGCGGCGTGGATGAAGCCGGACGTGACCGGATACTGGGCACGTTGCAGGACGTGACCGAGCGTGAGCAGTCGCGGCGCCTGCTGCGCGAACGCGAAGAGCAGTTCCGCGAGCTGGTGCGGGTGCTGCCCGATGGCGTGGTGATCCTGTCCGACGAACATGTGCTGTATGCCAATGCGTGGGCGGCCGGCCTGTTCGGCTACGGCAGCCACACGCTGCTGGGCGAGCCGCTGTCGGCCCTGGTGGCAGGCGGCGACCTGGCCCGGATGCGCGCGCAGATGCGCGCCGGGCAGCCGCAGCACAGCCCGGGCCACAGCAGCGTGGTGGCCATGCAGCGCGCCGATGGCCGCAGCTTCCAGGCTGGCATTGCGGTGGGCGACGTGCGCTACGGCGGCCGCGACTGCAAGCTGCTGATCGTGCGCGACCTGAGTGAATCCGAACAGACCCGAAGCGCGCTGGAGACCAGCAACCGCGAGCTGCAGGCGATGGCCGGCCGCCTGTTCTCGCTGCAGGAAGACGAGCGCCGGGCGATCTCGCGCGACCTGCACGATGACATCGGCCAGGCGATCACCGCGATCAAGCTGTCGGCCTATGCGGCGCAGGACGAGGACGATGCGCAGCGGCGCGGCGAGGACCTGGCGCAGATCGTCAGCCTGGCCGATACCACCGTTGCCAAGCTGCGCGACATCTCCACCCTGCTGCGGCCGCCGCAGCTGGATGCGCTGGGCCTGGAAGCGGCATTGAGCTGGCAGGCACGCGTGCTGTTCCGCTCGTCCACCGTCGAGCTGCAGGCCGAGATCGAATCGCTGCCCACGCGCCCGGACAACAGCATCGAGCAGGCCTGTTTCCGCATCGCCCAGGAAAGCCTGACCAATGCGCTGCGCCACGCGCGCGCCAGCCAGGTGGTGCTGCAGCTGCGCGATGTCGACCAGCGCGGGCTGCACCTGATGATCCGTGACGATGGCGAAGGGTTCGACCCCGATGGCCCGCGCGGACTGGGCCTGATCGTGATGCGCGAGCGTGCGCAGAGCGTGGGCGGCCACGTGCGGATCGAGTCGGCGCATGGCGCCGGTACCCTCGTCGATGTCCACCTTCCTTACCAGGCCGCTGTTACGGCGGCCGTCGAGTCAGCGGAATACTGAGCCCATGTGGAACCCCAACCTGCCCCCGGTCAGCATCGATGATGCACCTGATCGCCTCGGCGCCGGCAACCCCGAGCTGCAGGCGATGGTCGCCGAAGCCGCCTCCGGAGGTACCCCGCTGATGCTGATGCATGTGGACATCGACCACTTCGCCTCGGTCAACGAGAACATGAGCGCGGAGGTTGGCGACCAGGCCCTGGTGCTGGTGGCCCAGCGCCTGCAGTCCTACCTGCGCGGACGCGGCATGCTGTGGCGGCATGGCAGCGATGAGTTCCTGATTGCCGTGCCGCGCACCGCCGATCTGCCCCTGGCCGAGGATTTCGCCGAAGAGATCCGCCAGCAGATGGAACTGCCGCTGTCGGTACTGCCCTATACGC
>NZ_JBFTNR010000111.1:0-7783 GCF_056665995.1 Stenotrophomonas sp. 05L44_2 | reverse complement strand
ACCATGAACACCGCGGCCAGCGTCAACGGTACGGCAGCTGCCACCACGATGCCGACGCGCCAGCCCATGCTGACGAAGCACACCACCATCACCACCAGCAGTGCGACGAAGAACTTCATCATGAACTCGTCGACCGAGGCGCTGATGTTCACCGCCTGATCGGTGACTTTCTCCAAGGCCATCCCCACCGGCAGGCCGTCGTTGATCTTCTTGACCTCAGCGTCGAGCGAGGCGCCCAGATCCAGGCCGTTCCAGCCGTCGCGCATGACGATCCCGAGCAGCATGGCGGGCTCGCCCCCGTTGCGGATCATGAAGGTCGACGGATCTTCATAGCCGCGCTTGACGGTGGCGATGTCCTGCAGCTTCAGCGTCCTGCCCTGCGCAACGATGGGGGTATCCCGGATCTTCTGCAGCTGATCCAGCGCGCCGTCGAGGCGGATGAAAATCTGCGGGCCCTTGGCCTCCACGGAGCCGGCGGGCGTCAACGCGTTCTGCCCGTTCAGCGCGGCGAACACTGCCTGCGGCGTGATGCCCAGGTTGGCCAGACGTTGGTGGGAAAGCTCCACATAGATCCGCTCGGACTGCTCGCCGATGATATTGACCTTCTTTACCCCCGGGACATGCAGCAGGCGCTGGCGAAGGGTTTCGGCGTCACGTGCAAGCGCGCGGAACGGCTCGCCCTTGGCTTTCAACGCGAACAGCGCGAAGGTGACATCGGCGTATTCGTCATTGACCATTGGGCCGATGACACCTGCGGGCAGGTTTGCGGCTTCGTCGGCCATCTTCTTGCGCGCCTGGTAGAACTCTTCCTGCACCTCCGAAGGAGGCGTACCGTCCTGCAGGGTCAGCGTGGTGAAAGACAGGCCGGGACGCGTATATGTTTCGCTGCGGTCATACCAGCGCAGCTCCTGCAGGCGTTTTTCCAGCTTCTCGGCCACCTGGTCCTGCATCTCCGTGGGCGTGGCACCCGGCCACGCCGTGATCACTGTCATCACCTTGACAGTGAACGCCGGGTCCTCTGCGCGGCCCAGCTGGAAGAATGACACGATGCCGGCAACCGAGACCAGGAAGATCAGAAAGACGGTAATCGCGCGCTCGCGCACCGCAAGCGCCGACAGGTTGAACCCACTCACGGGTGGGCTCCCTTGCCAGCGGTGGTCGTGGCGGTATCGGCCAGGCGAACCACCTGCCCTTCGCGGAGCAGGTGCGCGCCCAGCGCGGCCACGCGGTCGGATGCACTCAACGCGCCCTCAACCAGGGCCTGGTCGTCACCCAATTGCTTGACCACTACCGGCGTCCAACGGGCTTTGAGTGGCTCGCCCCCGATGACCCAGACACCGGCCCCGTTGCCGGGATCGAACACCGCGCCCAATGGGACCTCAACGCCCCCCGCCCTGCCTGCAGCTGCGGTGCCTTCAACCGCTACCGCCACGGTGGATCCCAACGGCAATGCCGTGCTGCCGTCCTCCAGGGTGTAGCGGGCCTCAAAGGTGCGGGTTGCGGGGTCTGCCGATTCAGAGAGCACACGCAACCGTGCCGGAATCCTGCCACTTGCCCCGAACAGGGAAGCGGACGCTGCCGAGCCGATCTGCGGCCGAAGTGTCTCGGGCAGCTGGACGACGGCCTCGCGGCTGCCTGCACGGACAAGCCGGGCGACGATCTGCCCCGCTGCAACGACCTGGCCGGGCTCGGCCAGAATGTTCATGACCACCCCATCGGCATCGGCAACAAGTGCCGTGTACTGACTGGCATTGCGCGCGACACGGGCTTGGGCTTCGGCTGCCTTGAGCTGCGCGGACGCCGCGTCTGCGGCAGCCTTGATCTGATCGTAGGCCGACCGGGATACAACGCCCTTGGCCGCCAGGTCGCGATAGCGCGCCTCGTCCGCGGTGGCTTGCACATTCTGCGCACGGGCTGCGATGACGGCCTGCTGCTGGGACGCTGCGGCCAGGTTCAGATCGATGGGATCAATTCGATACAGCACGTCGCCGCGCTTGACCGTCTGCCCCGTCTCGACCAGGCGCTCGGTGATCTTGCCCCCCACCCGGAAGGCCAGATCGCTCTGCACCCGTGCGGCGACGATGCCAGTGAAGGTCCGCGCATTTCCCGTGTCCGGCTGCACCTGGGCGACCCGGACGATGGGCGGCGCGGTTCGGGGGTCGCTTTCACCCGTCCTGCTGCAGGCCACAAGGAGCAACGGAACAACACAGGAAATGGCTGGGAGTACAAAACGGCGACGCATGCGGCCTTCCGGAGTGGGGTGTCCGGACGCATTTTGTTCCTAGTGACTCATTTCGTCAATAGTCACTACCGGTGTGGCTGCAAGCTCCTGAGGACCAGCTCCTGCAAGGCTTTGGGCGCTTCTTCGTGCAAGGGCGCCAGGTGCGGCAGCGTCACCGGGTTCAGATAAGGAAGCAGGACCTGATAGACCGCGCGGCCGGTCTCTTCAAGTGATGTCCGGCTCTCGAACGCTCCGCAGGCACGTCCCTCCTTGATGATGTTTTCAACAAGCTGCCCGATCCGGTCTTGATACGCCTTCGCTGATGGCCATTGATCCGTCGCGGCGGCGACGGCGATTTCATACAGGCGCCGATCCTGCAGAAACAGGCGAAGACCGGCCTCCACAATGACGGTGAACAACACACGCAGCCTATCGTCAGGCGCTTGCACCCCCTGCAGGGCCTGACGAACCTCGCTTTCGATCTGACCGAGGCAATTGGCGCAGATCACCTCACCAATGGCCTGCTTGGAGGCAAAAAACTTGTAGATGTAAGCCTTGGAAAAACCGATGGCTTTGGCAAGGTCGGACACCGTGGTCTTGTCGTAGCCGTAATGGCTGAAATGCGCGGTGGCGGCCACGATGATCTGGGTGCGCACGTCGTGCTCGGCGGGGCCGCGCCCGCCGTCGAGTGCTGCGGAGGTCGAAGTAGACATCGTGGAAGCGTAGCGCCGCGCCGTCACGCCGGCAAATGGTGACCGTTTGGGTATCGGTCCACCACCCGCCCGGCGGCTGTTTGATTTTCAGCTCCGGCAGAAGAGCAGGCAAGGCAAAGCGAAAGCAGCTGCCCAATGATCCTCGTCGCGCGCCTCATCAGCCTCATGCCTCTACGGCAACCGCCGAGCCGGATGTGGACGCAGCATCGGCGGCCGTGACATAGGCGAGCAATGCCGCGAACAGCAGCAAGCCCGCACTGGCCAGGAATGTGCAGGCGAAACCGGCACTGTCCAGCAGCAGGCCGCCAAGGCTGGAACCCAGCGCGATCGAGCACTGCACCACCGCTACCATCAGCCCGCCGCCCGCTTCAGCGTTGTTGGTGAACGTGCGTGCCAGCCAGCTCCACCAACCCACCGGCRCAGCCGTGGCCAGCAGACCCCATACCGAAAACAGTGCGGCCGTCGGCCAGAGTTGAGGCCCCAGCGCCACGAGCGCCGCGGCAATCACCGCCATCAGGATCGGGACGGCCACCAGTGTGCGATAAAGACCACGCCTGATGAATGCCCCGATCGCGAGCGTGCCCACAACGCCGCTTGCACCAATGGCCAGCAGCACCAGCGGAACGGCGGATTCCCCTGCACCCGTGACCTTTTCCAGGAACGGGCGCACATAGGTGAACAAGGCAAACTGCCCCATGAAGAAGATGCCGCACGCCGCCATTCCCAACATCACCACCCGCCGCCGCAACAGGGCCAGCACCCCGCCCCGGGATTGCCGTCGTTCTGCGGCCATGGAAGGAAGACACAGCCACTGCCATGCCAGCGCGATGGCGGCCACAGGCAGGAGGCACAGGAATGCCCCACGCCATCCGATCACGCCGCCAAGGTAGCTGCCCAAGGGGGCAGCCACTACCGTTGCCAGCGCGTTGCCGCCATTGAAGATCGCCAGTGCTCGCGGCACCCGCGCTGCTGGCACCAGCCGCATGGCCGTAGCCGCAGACAACGACCAGAAGCCACCGATCACCACGCCGATCAATGCCCGGCCCATCATGTAGATCGGGTAGCTGGGAGCCAATGCCACCACCACGCCGGATACCGCCATCAATGCGGTGAGCGTCAGCAGCACTGTCTTCCGGTTGATGCTCCCGGCCAAGCGGGAGATCGACAGGCTGGTCAGCACGGCGAAGGCACCAGAGATGGCAATCCCATACCCGGCCAGCCCTTCGCTCACGCCAAGGTCAGCCGCCAAGGGCGTAAGCAGGCTCACCGGCATGAATTCAGAGGCGATCAGTGCGAACACGCACAGCGTCATTGCCAGCACCCCGCCCCAGTTGGCCCGGTCGGACGTCGCGTCGTTGCTGCTCATTTCCCAGCCAGGCCTTGCTGGAAGAACGTCGCCAACCTTGCGAAGGGAATCAGGTCGGTGCGGTCATACAGGTCTACATGACCGGCATCCTTCACCCAGTAGAGCTCCTTCGGCTGCCCTGCCCTGCGGTACGYGTCCTCGCTGAACTCACGCGAGTGGGCGTGGTCRCCAGAGATGAACAGCATCGGTCTGGGCGAGATGGTCTCGATATCGTTGAAGGGGTAGAAATTGACGAACTTGACCAAGCTGCTGAACAGCGGCTGGGTGGTCAAGTCGCTGCGCTCGCCTTCGGCAGTGTAAGCGCCACGCGACGTGCGGTAGAAATCAAAGAACTCGCGCTGCACTTCGGACGTATCGGCCTCGAGCTTGTTCACGGTGCCAGGTACATGGACTGCCGGCCCGCCGTTGAACTCGACCAGACGCTGGTCCGTTGCAGCCTTGATCATCTGCCTGCGCTGCTCCAGCGATTGCGCGTGGTTCAGACCTTGGCGCGCGGCGGCGCCCATGTCATACATGCTGACCGTAGCGATTGCCTTGATGCGCGGGTCGATCTTGGCTGCGCTGATCACGAAACTGCCACTGCCACAGATACCCAGGCCACCAATCCGCTGCGGATCCACGAACGACTGCGTGCTCAGGAACTCCACCGCCGCGCTGACGTCGTCCGAATAGATTTCAGGCGACACCAGGTGCCGCGGGGTACCCGCGCTCTCTCCCCAGAAGGAAAGATCGATCGCCAACGTAACGAAACCCTGCTCAGCCAGCTTCTGCGCATACAGCTGTGAGCTCTGCTCCTTTACCGCGCCCATCGGGTGTCCGACCACCACGGCGGGTGCGCGGCCGCCATGCGTCAGGCCCTGAGGCCGGTACAGCGTCCCGACCACTTCCATCTGGTACTGGTTGCGGAAGCTGACGCGCTCGCCTTTTACGCTGGCGCTTCTGTAGAAATTGTCGGCGCCAGCGGTTCTTGTGGCCGCCGACGCCTCAGCGGACAAGGCCGACTGCGGAACGAAATGGCTGGCGATCAGTGCCAACAGCAGCGTGGTGGGTTTCATGTGCGGACGGCCTCAGTGGGGACTCAGGTCGCCACGATAGGCGCCGCCCGCTACCGCGATAAGCCGGCTGAAAGTTGATGCATTATTGAGTTGCGCTCACAATTGGCCCATGAACGGCGTGAAGACCAATGATCTGCAAGCCTTCCTGGTGGTGGCACAGGAGCAGAGCTTCACCAGGGCAGCTGTCCGCCTCGGTGTTACGCCCTCAGCGCTCAGCCATTCCATGCGGCTGCTGGAAGAGCGCCTGGGCATCCGCCTGCTGGCCCGGACCACGCGCAACGTCTCCCTGACCGAGGCGGGCGAGCGCCTGATGCGCTCCATTGCACCGCATTTCGAGGCCATCGTCGCCAGCGTCGAGGCACTGGGGGATCTGCGCGACCGCCCGGCCGGAACTCTTCGTATCTCCTGTACGGACGATTCCATGGAGACCATCGTCCGCCCTCGCCTTGCCGGTTTCCTCGCCGAGTATCCGGACATCACACTTGAGTTCTACGTCGATTACGGCTTCACCAATGTGGTTGAACAGCGCTTCGACGCCGGCATCCGGCTGGGTGAGGCGCTCAGCAAGGACATGATCGCGGTCAGGGTCGGACCGGATTGGCGCCTGGTGGTGGTTGGATCCCCCGACTACTTCGAGAGGCACGCCAAGCCAAGGAAGCCTGCCGATATCACGCAACATCGCTGCGTGCACATCCGGCATCGCCCGAACGGCGCCATCTATGCCTGGGAGTTCGAAGAGAAGGGCAAGGAATTCACCGTGCGCGGTGATGGGCAACTGGTGTTCAACAGCATGATCCACGTCATCAATGCCGCACTGGATGGACTGGGCCTGGCGTATGCGCCTGAGCCGATGGTTGCCGACCACATTGCCGAGGGGCGGCTGGTTGCCGTGCTGGACAAGTGGTGCTTGCCTTTCCCCGGTTATCACCTGTATTACCCGAACCGTCGGCAGCCCTCGCCGGCATTTTCGGCGCTGGTGGCCTGGCTGAGGCGAGATGCCTGAGGTCCGGGGCGACACCAGGCCGACAAGATCAGCGCGTCCAGCATTGCCCGCGCCGGCTGAACGCCTCAGGTACTTCAGCGCACGAAAATACCCGGTCGATCACCGGCTTGATACCCAGTAGGACGCTCAGGACAGATGACGGCTAGATGTGAAACACCGGACCCGCCGACAACGTCGCCGAACTCACCCTGACACGGAACGCAATGAGCAGGCTCGCGATGAGCATCACCGCCGCAGCAACGGTGAGCACGGCAACAATGCCCCCGAACCCGAACACCAGGCCGCCCAAAGCGGCACCCGCGGCGATGGAAGACTGCACAGCAGCGACCACCATCCCGCCGGCGCTCTCGGCCTGATCGGGCACCGCACGTGCAACCCAGCTCGACCAGGCCACGGGCACGCCACCGAAGGCCAGGCCCCAGAGCGCGACCAGGACCGACAGCCCGCCAACGCCCACCGGAAACAGGAGCATGCCCAGCGCGGCTGCGCCAACCAAGGCGGGCATGATCACCAACGTGACTTTCAAGCTGCGCTCCATGAGCCAGCCGGCCAGCAGGGTGCCAACGAAATTCGCCACCCCGAATCCCAGCAGAATCAGCGCCAGGCCATCCGCGCTCATCTGCCCCAGGCTCTCCAACGTTGGGCGGATGTACGTAAAGAGCGAGTACTGACCGGTGTGCGCCAGAACGCAGCCCAGCATGCCTACCGCAACGCCTGGCCGGCGCAGGAGCCCCACCACCGACTCTGGGACTGCCGCCTTGCGCGGGGCCATTCGGGGCAGCGTGAACCACTGGAACGCAAACGTGAGTCCACCTACCGCCGTCGCAGCCCAGAAGGCGCTGCGCCAGCCCAGCAGACCTCCCAGGTAGCTCCCCAAAGGAACGGAAACCACGGTGCCGACCGCAATGCCGCTGAAAATGATGGAAAGCGCGCGAGGCACGCGCTGCGGCGGCACCAACCGCATGGCCACGGCCGCTGCCATGCTCCAGAAACCGCCCAGCGCGATGCCCAGAAGGACGCGCATCACCAGCAGGACGCCCATGCTGGACGACAATGCCACCAGGGCGTTGGAGAGGATCATCAGACCCGTGAAACTCAACAGCACCAGGCGCCGGTCTATCGAACGGGTGAGCCGCGGCACCAGCAGGCCAGCGAACAGGGCCACTACAGCGGTGACCGTCACTGCTTGACCAGCCAGCGCCTCCGACACCCCAAGGTCCGCCGCCATCGGCGTCAGCAGGCTGGCAGGCAGATATTCGGCGGTGAGCAGCCCGAAGACACCCATGGCCAGCGAAAACACCGCTACCCATGCCGACGAAGAAGGTTCCCCGCTACTCCAGGCCACAGAATCAGGTGCGTCTGCGGCATCAGCTACGTCATTACTCATCAAAGATCCCAGTGCAATCGTGCAGCCGAGAGTCTAGG
>NZ_JBFTNR010000110.1:0-7793 GCF_056665995.1 Stenotrophomonas sp. 05L44_2 | reverse complement strand
GTACCAACAACTGCACCGCCGGACCGCATTGCGGTGGGTCATGGGTGCAGGAAATGGTCTTCAACAGCGGCCTGCCGGTGGGCACCCAGGTCTGGTACCCGAGCACGGCCGATGCCATCGCCAACACCAACGGCGTGGTCAATCCGGGTTTCGCGCCGGGCGAGATCGGTTCGCAGGTATTGCGCATCAACTCGCAGACCCAGATCAGCGAGATCAAGCAGGGGCGTGTCGACGGTGAGTGGAGCTTCGACAAGGGGCGCTTCCAGTTTGGCGTGGACTCGAGCAAGCAGACCACCCACCGCATCCAGGCAGCGGAGAATTACAACACCCTGGGCGATTGGGGCGTGGCCAACGTTGACGTGGATGTTGCCAACGGGCTGATGGACCTGCTGCAGCCGGTCAACATCGTCGGCCTGTTCAACGACTTCAATGCCAACAGCTTCACGGCCTGGCGCGGCGATGCCGGTCGCCTTGCGCAGTGGGCGGCGGACAACTATGGCGCCAATCTCGGCGTGAGCCCGCAGCGCGCCGCCGATAACCTGGTGGAAGAGAAGACGAAGTCGGCCTACTTCCAGGTGGAGCTGGATGGTGAGCTGGGCGGCATGCGTACCAATACCCGCCTGGGTGTGCGCTATGAAACCACCGATGTTGTCTCCACCTCGAACATCGCCATCCCGGAAGCCATCGAGTGGCAATCCAACAATGACTTCCGCGTGGTGTTGTCCGACGAACAACAGCCGTTCACCGAGAAGAACAGCTACAGCTACATCCTGCCCAATCTGGACTTCAGCATCGATCTTCGTGAGGACCTGAAGGGGCGTGTCTCATTCGGCAAGAGCATCGCACGCGCGCCGATCGGCAACCTGTATGCCGGCCCGACCGCCCAGCAACCGTTCGGCTCGGTCCTCATCGACCCGTCCTCGCGGGCCAGCGGCACCGCACAGAACCCGCAGCTGAAACCGCTGGAATCGGACAACCTGGATCTGGCGCTGGAGTGGTACTTCGCCGATGCGAGCTACGTCTCGCTGACCTACTGGAACAAATCGGTCGACAATTTCGTCGGCAACACCATTGTCCAGGAGAATCTGTACGGCCTGCGCGATCCTACCGCCGGTCCGGATGCGCAGGCGGCGCTGGCGTTCCTCACCAGCGGTGCCTGCGTCACACAGGTCGGCGCTGCCAATGCAGCGGCGTGCTCGGCCAATGACACCTCGCTGTTCACCGCCCTGGCCCTGCTGCGCAACAATCCCGCCGGGTTGGGCGCCTACAACGGTACCGACGCCCAGGTGCTGGCCACTGAAGCAGCCTACGACCTGTACGGTACGGCCGGCGATCCGCTGTACCAGTTCAACGTCAATCGTCCCATCAACCAGAACAAGGCCAAGCTCCACGGCTGGGAACTGGGTGGGCAATACTTCTTCGGCGATACCGGCTTCGGCATCCTGGCCAACTACACCCTGGTCAATGGCGATGTGGGCTTCAACAACGCAGGCGACCCGGGCATCGACCAGTTCTCGCTCACGGGACTGAGCGACACGGCCAATGCGATGCTGATGTACGAGAAGTACGGTTGGTCGGTACGACTGGCGTGGAACTGGCGTGACCAGTACCTGATCCTGGCCAACCAGGGAGCCAGCCGCAATCCGTACTATGTGGAGGCGTACGAACAGTGGGATCTCAGCGTGAACTACACCCTGGATGACCACTGGTCGTTTGGCCTGGAGGCGATCAACCTGACCGGTGAGGATGTGCGCTGGCGTTCGCGCACCTCGCAGATGATCGTGAAGCTGGCCGACCAGAGCCCGCGTTACATGCTGGGCGTGCGTTACAGGTTCTGAACCGTGGGGTGCCGCTGCCACGGCAGCGGCACCCGTTCCGGGCTGCTGACGGATTGGACAACACCATGTCGCGTTACGAAATGCTCAACAACATTGCCCATCGGGACCTGCGTGTGGCCACYGGCTTCGGCGCCGAGTTCGGCGACGCGGTGGGCATGGTGCCGGCCTATCCGAGCGAGTTCGCCGAACTGCAGCGGGAATATCCCATCTTCCTGCGCAGGGACCCCGCCACGGGCGGCTGGCAGGCGGTGGCCCTGCTGGGGTTCGAACAGCACGAGAACCTGTTCCTGCAGGACGGTCGCTGGAACGCCTCCTACCTGCCCGGCGCCGCGGCGAAAGGGCCATTCCTGATCGGTTTCCAGGAAGGCCACATCGATGGTGCGCTTACCCGGGAAGCGGTGTTGCACGTGGATCTGGATCATCCGCGTGTGACCGCAATGCACGGCGAGCCGGTGTTCCTGCCACAGGGCGGTAACTCGCCCTATCTGGACCATATCGCCGGGGTGCTGCGCGGCATCCACGACGGCCATGCCTTTGCCGCGGACATGTTCGCCACGCTTGACGCGAAAGGGTTGATCCAACCGATCACGCTGGATGTGCGGATCGACGCGGAGCATCGGGTCGGCGTCAACGGCCTGCATGCGGTCGACCGTGACCGCCTCGCGCTGCTGGAGGGTGCGGCGCTGGCCGAACTCAACCGCGCCGGCTACCTGGAGGGCGCCTATCTGATGCTGGCATCGCTGCACAACATGCGCCGCCTGATCGCCGAGAAGCAGCGACGCCTGCGCGCAGCGGATACCGCCGTCGCGGGCGGCAGGAACTGACCGGTGCTGGACGGCGTCGCCATGCGCACACTGGAAGGCCTGGATTCCACGGCGCTGCCGCTGCAGGCGCTGGTGGCAGCCGGCGAGCCAGTGGTGCTGCGCGGCATCGCGCGCGACTGGGCATTGGTGCAGGCCGGGTCGCGTTCCCTGCAGGAGGCCATGGCCTACCTGCGCGGGTTCGAAGCAGGCGTGCCTGTTCCCTATTCCTTCGGCGGCCCCCAGATCGAAGGGCGTCCGTTCTACAACGCGGACTTCACCCGCTTGAACTTCGAGGTCCGGCGTGGCCTGCTGACAGAGGTGCTGGACGCAATCGCCGACCACCTCGATTCGCCGAGCCCGCCCACCTATTACGTCGCTTCGCTGCTGATCGCGCGTGCGCTGCCTGGGTTCGCCCAGCACAACGACGCCGGACTGGCGGGGCAGGGCATCGATGCTTCGGCCAGCATCTGGGTCGGCAACCGGGTGACGGCTTCCTGCCATTACGACATTCCGGACAACCTGGCGTGCTGCGCGGTGGGCCGGCGCCGCTTCACCCTGTTTCCGCCGGAGCAGATCGACAACCTCTACCCGGGGCCGATGGAGCCCACCCCGGGTGGGCAGGTGGTCAGCGTGGTGGATTTCGACCAGCCGGATTTCGACCGCCATCCGCGCTTCCGTGATGCCCTGGCAAGCGCGCAGACCGCCACGCTTGAGCCCGGTGATGCCATCTTCATCCCAGGCCTGTGGTGGCACCACGTGCGCAGCCTTGAACCGTTCAACGTGCTGGTGAACTACTGGTGGCGCAGTGCGCCTGGCTATCTCGGCTCACCCCTGCCGGCGCTGCAGCATGCGATGTGGGCCCTGCGCGATCTACCGGCGCGCGAGAAGCAGGCGTGGGCAAAGATCTTCCAGTACTACGTGTTTGGTCCCGGCGAGCAGGCAGGGCAACACCTGCCCGAAGCGGSCCGGGGTGAGCTGGCACCGTTCGACGAGACGCAGGCGCGGCGCATGCGCGCCCAGCTGCTGGGTCGACTCAACCGCTGATGGGAGCATCGCATTGAACGCTGCGGACACTACACAAGGGCCGATCCGGAGAGTGGTGATCGCCGGTGGCGGCACCGCCGGCTGGCTGGCCGGCTGCGCACTGGCGCACCAGTTCCGCCAACAGCTGGACATCACCCTGGTGGAGTCCGAGCAGATCGGTACCGTGGGTGTGGGCGAATCCACCGTGCCGCCCATCCGCACGTTCCACCGTTTCCTGCAGATCGATGAGCAGGAGTTCCTGCGTGCGGTCGCCGGCACGTTCAAGCTGTCGATCTCGTTCGAGAACTGGCGTCGCCCCGGTGAACGCTTCATCCATCCTTTCGGCACGATCGGGCAGGGCACCTGGGCCACGCCGTTCCATCACTTCTGGCTGGACAGCCTGCGCCGCGGCATGCACTCCGAGCTGGGCGACTTCTGCCTGGAAAGCGCCGCTTCCCTGGCCGACAGGTTCTCGCTGCAGACCCAACCCCAGGTCAACTACGCCTACCATTTCGACGCCGGGCTCTATGCCAGGTTCCTGCGCGGCAAGGCCGAAGCAAACGGCCTGCGGCGGGTGGAAGGCAAGATCCGCGAAGTCCGCCAGCATCCCSAYGACGGCTCSGTYGCGTCRCTGGTGCTGGASGAYGGGCAGGTCATCGARGGCGAYCTGTTCATCGACTGCACCGGSTTCCGCGGCCTGTTGACCGAGCAGACCCTGCATACCGGCTATGAAGACTGGAACGAATGGTTGCCCAGTGATCGCGCCGTTGCCGTGCAGACCGACTCGCCCGCGCCGCCGGTGCCCTACACCCGTGCCATCGCGCACGAGGCCGGGTGGCGCTGGCACATCGCGCTGCAGCACCGGGTCGGCTGCGGGCTGGTCTTCTCCAGCCGCCACATGTCCGATGACGAGGCGCAGGCCAAGCTGCTGCGTGATGTCGACGGACAGCCCCTGCGCGACCCGTGGCTGGTGCCGTTCCGCAGCGGGCGCCGGTTGCAGGCCTGGAACAGGAACGTGGTGGCGCTCGGGCTGGCCAGTGGCTTCATCGAGCCGCTGGAATCGACCAGCATCCACCTGACCATCAGCGCCGTGGTGCGCCTGATCCAGCTGTTCCCATCCGACGGCATCACCCCTTCGCTGGTGGCGCTGTACAACGACGTGAGCCGCCAGGAGATGGAGCACGTGCGCGATTTCATCATCCTGCATTACCACGCCAACCAGCGCGACGAGCCGATGTGGAAGGCCTGCCGCGAGATGGCGCTGCCTGAATCGCTGCAGCTCCGCCTGCGCGCGTGGCGCGAGCGGGCCCATGCCTGGCAGGACCCTGGCGAGCTGTTCCGGGTCGACTCCTGGACCAGCGTCCTGATGGGCCAGGGCATCCAGCCCGGACCGCCGCACCCGCTTGCGCGGGCCATCGGCGATGCGGACCTGCGCACCCTGTTGCATCGCATCCGGCAGCCAGTGCAGGAAACGGTGGCGAAGATGCCGACGCAGGCAGAGTTCATCGAGCGCTACTGCAAGGCGGCGCCGGACGCATGGCAAAGGGGCAGGGCCGTGGCGTAGCCGCAGTGCGCGCTGTTGCATCGAATTGGTAGCGCTACCTTCAAACCACTACGGGGTGCAGTGAATGGAATTGGTTGCGGGAATCGACGCTGGTACGCAAAGCCTGAAGGTGGTCGTCTACGACCCTGAAGGGCGCAGTCTCGTGGCCAGCGCCAGCGCGCCATTGCAGCTGACCAGCGCTGCAGACGGCAGCCGGGAACAGCGGCCGGCCGATTGGGTGACGGCACTGCACGCCTGCTTTGCTGCGATCGATCCGGCGGTGCGCTCCCGGATTGCCGCGCTGGCAGTCTCAGGACAGCAGCATGGGTTCGTGCCGGTCGATGCGGCCGGGGAGGTGCTGGCACCGGCCAAGCTGTGGTGCGACACCAGCACCTCGGCCGAATGCGTGCAGATCATGGACGCCGCAGGCGGCACGGCGCGCACCATCGCGTTGGCCGGCAACCCGGTGCTCGCCGGTTACACCGCCTCCAAGCTGCCGTGGACGAAAACGCACCGGCCCGACGCCTACGCGCGGCTTGCCACCATCCTGCTGCCGCACGATTACCTCAATTTCGTGTTGACCGGCGAGCGCTTCTGCGAATACGGCGATGCGTCGGGCACCGGCTGGCTGGATGTGCGCACCCGAACCTGGTCGGCCGAGCTGCTGCACGCGACCGATCCGCAGCGCGATCTCGCCGACTGCCTGCCGCGCATCGCCGCGCCCGAAGAGATGTTCGGCATCACCCCCGCCGCGGCGGAGGCGTTGGGCCTTCCCGCATCGGTGAAGGTGGCCGTCGGCGGTGGCGACAACATGATGGCGGCCGTGGGTACCGGCTGCGTCGTACCCGGTCGTCTGGTGATGAGCCTGGGTACGTCCGGCACCCTGTTTGCCTTCTCGGACACGCCCGTGGTCGACCCGGGCGGGGCATGGGCCGCGTTCTGCTCGTCGACCGGCGGCTGGCTGCCGCTGATCTGCACGATGAACTGCACCGTAGTGACCGGACAGGTCGCTGACGCCTTCGGCTTCAGCAGCCGCGAGGGCGACCGGCACCTGCAGGCCACGCCGCCCGGTGCCGACGGCCTGGTGATGCTGCCGTTCCTCAACGGCGAACGCACGCCGGACCTGCCGCAGGGCAAGGGGGTGCTGGCGGGCCTGGACACGACCAACATGACGCCGGCGCACATCTACCGCGCGGCCATGGAAGGGGCCACCTACGCCCTGAAGTATGGCTACGACGCATTCGTCGGCGCGGGCATGCAGTTCGAACGCATCGT
Organism: Stenotrophomonas sp. 05L44_2; assembly: GCF_056665995.1. Taxonomy (NCBI): domain Bacteria; kingdom Pseudomonadati; phylum Pseudomonadota; class Gammaproteobacteria; order Lysobacterales; family Lysobacteraceae; genus Stenotrophomonas; species Stenotrophomonas sp. 05L44_2. The sequence goes on along the minus strand of NZ_JBFTNR010000110.1, from coordinate 1,311 downwards.
GCTGACCGGCGGCGGCAGCAACAGCGCGCAGTGGCGGCAACTGGTGACCGATGTGTTCGGCCTGCCGGTGGACGTGCCGGCCCAGTCCGAAGGCGCGGCATTCGGTGCGGCATTGCAGGCCCTGTGGGCATTGGGCCACGGCCGCGGCGATGCCGCCTCCATCGCCGACGTCGCCGACCGCCACGTTGCGCTTGACCCRCTGCGTTCGGCACGCCCGGACACGGCGCGCGCCGAAGCCTACGCCACGGCCTACGCCCGTTTCCTTCGACATCTCGACGCCATCACGCCGCTGTACCGCGGCTGATCTCCTTTCCGCGACACCTCGCACAACGACAGGAAGACGCACCATGAGCACGCAACCTTTCATCGGCGCCAAGGAGTACTTCCCCGGCATCGGCCGCATTCCCTTCGAAGGCCGGGGCTCGGACAACCCGCTCGCGTTCAAGGTCTACGACGCGGACAAGGTCATCGGCGGCAGGACCATGCAGGAACATCTGCGCTTTGCAGTCTGTTACTGGCACACCTTCTGCAATGCCGGGCATGATCCGTTCGGTCCGGGTACCCGTCATTTCCCCTGGGAGGCCGGCTCGCCGATGGCGACCGCCGAGGCGAAGGTGGACGCGGCATTCGAGTTCTTCACCAAGCTGGGCGTGCCGTACTGGTGTTTCCACGATATCGACCTGGCGCCGGACGCCGAGGATGTCGGGCAGTACGAAAAGAACCTGAAGCACATGGTGGGCCTGGCCAAGGCGCGCCAGGATGCAACCGGCATGAAGCTGCTGTGGGGCACGGCCAACCTGTTCTCGCACCCGCGCTACATGAACGGTGCGTCCACCAACCCGGATTTCGCTGTGGTGGCGCGTGCCGCCGTGCAGGTAAAGGCGGCGCTGGAGGCCACCGTTGAACTGGGCGGCGAGCATTACGTGTTCTGGGGCGGCCGCGAAGGCTATGCCGCGCTGGCCAATACCCAGATGAAGCGCGAAGTCGACCACCTCGCGCGGTTCCTGACCATGGCGCGCGACCATGGCCGCAGCATCGGCCTGAAGGGCAACTTCCTGATCGAGCCCAAGCCGATGGAACCGATGAAGCACCAGTACGACTTCGACAGCGCCACCGTGGTGGGGTTCCTGAAGGAACATGGCCTGGACAAGGATTTCAAGCTCAACATCGAGGCCAACCACGCGACGCTGTCCGGCCACACCTTCGAACACGATCTGCAGGTCGCCTCGGACCACGGCCTGCTCGGCAGCATCGACGCCAACCGCGGCAACGCCCAGAACGGCTGGGATACCGACCAGTTCCCCACCGACC
>NZ_JBFTNR010000109.1:0-7821 GCF_056665995.1 Stenotrophomonas sp. 05L44_2 | reverse complement strand
CCTGATGATCACTCCCCTGCAATTCACCCGGACACCCCTTTGTGCGCGAGTCTGACATCTGTACGTCAACGACAGGTCAATGAGGCAAGGGAGTGCTGCCATCGCAGCCGCATGCCGAGGCTGCGCACATGGGTTGATGGGCCGTGCGGCAGCCCTTCATCCGCCTGTGTTGCAGCGTTAACGCCCCGTGGCAGAGGCTGGTCAACACGCCCGAGGAGCACACTCCAGTGAACGAGAAGAAGCTGCGGGATGACCTGCCTTTCAACCCTGGCGCCGACGTGGACGATGCGTCGAAGAGCCATACCCCGGACAGGCTCAGGAATGACAAAGCGACATGGAAGGAGCACGACATGCCCGACGATGGTGATGACCCCAAAGCTACGCCCGACGACTACGAGCGGCCTGATCCCGATCCGACCGGGTAGGCACGGCGGGTTGACGCCAATTGAAGCCAACGTGCGTGCCACGCGGCATGGCGGGCCTCCTTGCTTAAGGTGCGCCCGCAGAGCGCGCTGTAAGCGCGCGCCGGATCGCGTGTTGCCGGCCAGCGGCCGGCACTACCGGACGCGACGCACGGGCAACGCCGGGTCATTCCCGGCGGACGCGGAGATGGGTAGCGCCGGGCCATGCCCGGCGGATGCGAAGAACAGAAGGGCCGGCAGGCATTCGATGCGGTGGAACAGCCGCGGGGAGTTCCTGGCTTCTGCTGCGGACAGGTGATCAGCTGGCGTCGACGCCAGCCAGATCGCCATCGCTGTCGATCTCCCAACGCAGTTCGAAGTTCAGTTCCAGCTGTCGTCCCGGCTGCAACCGGGTCGGCGCCAGCGTGAATCCGTCGGGTGGGCCGGTCTGCGGCTCCACGCAGGTGGCGTGCACTGCCCCGTCGTAGACCACCCAGTGATCGGTGTCGGCGCTCAGCCGCAGCCGCTGGCCGGCGGCAAGCAGCGTCACTTCGGCCTGGTTGATGAAGCAGTCATCCCACGGCCCCTGCGTTGGCTGCACGCAGGGCAAGGTGGCGATGCCCTCCCCGTCGCGCGGGTACATCGCGCTGGGTGCGAACAGCAGTCGATCCGGCTTGCGGAACCAGGGATGCCAGCCAAGCACGGCTGGCATTGCCATGGCACCGGCCTGCACTGCGAGGCGCAGCGTCAGGCGGTCGGGTTGCACGAGGAGATGCTGCGATGCCCTGCCTCCGAAGGGCCAATAGGCGTCCTCAGGCAGGTCCAGCGACAGCGAGGCGCCGTCCGGTTCAAGGCGGTCGATGCGCCACGGCCGTGAGAAGCCGACGCCATGGATGGCGTGCATTCCGAAGTTCACCGGCAGCTGATAGGGCCTGCCTTCGAAGACGAAGCGTCCGTGCCGGATGCGCCCGGCCCAGGGCAGCATGGGATAGCACCCCCACGCAATGCCCGCCTGCCCTACTTCATGTTCGCTGACGAGCCAGTCCACACCGTCACAGCGTAGTTGGGCGATGCGCCCACCGRCTTCCGGTGCAAGCGCGACCTCCAGCCTGCCTGCCCGCAACCAGTGCAGTGGGCCGGCAGGCAGTGCCGCCTGCGCATCATCCGTGGGCGAAGTCGGCTCAGGTGCCATAGGGATGGATCGTCCGGATGCTGCCATCTGCTTCCATGTGCAGCGGTGTGCACTTGACCGAACGCAGGTGGGTGACCCCGCCGGACAACAACGCGTCGTGATAGAACAGGTACCACCGCCCCTGGAACGCACAGATGGAGTGATGGGTGGTCCAGCCCACCACGGGGGTGAGAATCACGCCGCGATAGGTGAACGGCCCGTACGGGCTGTCGCTGGTGGCATAGCACAGCAGGTGCGTATCACCAGTGGAGTACGACAGGTAATACCGGCCCTGGTACTTGTGCAGCCACGGTCCTTCGAAGAAGCGACGGGCATGGTCGTCGGCGCGCAGCGGCTGCCCGTGCTCGTCCAGGATGACGATCTCCCGGGTGGGTTCGGCAAGCCGGGTCATGCCGGCGTCCAGTCGCCCGATACGCGGGCCCAGTGCCGACGCCTCGCCTGCAGGTTCTTCATGCGCCGGGTCGTAGCGGTTGTCGCGATACTTCTGCAGCTGGCCACCCCAGATGCCACCGAAACAGAGGTAGTGCGTGCCGTCGTCGTCCTCGAACACGGCCGGGTCGATCGAGTACGCGCCCTCGATGGGATCGGGCTCTGGAGTGAACGGGCCCTCCGGCCGATCCGCCGCCGCAACGCCGATGCGGAACATGCCGTGGGCGTCCTTGGCCGGGAAGTACAGGTAATAGCGGCCATCGCGGGAGGCGGCATCCGGTGCCCACATCTGCTGGCTGGCCCAGGGGACGTCGCGCACATGCAGCGCCACGCCGCAGTCGGTGGCCTCGCCCTCCGGTGTTTCCATCCGCAGCACGTGGTAGTCCTGCATGCCGAAGTGCCCGCCCTCATCGTCGAAGGGGGCGCCGCTGTCGATGTCGTGCGATGGATAGATGTACAGCCGCCCCTCGAACACATGGGCCGAAGGGTCGGCCGTGTAGATGTGGCTTACCAGGGGCTGGGAGATGGCGTGCGCTGCCAGTTGCTGCAGATCGCTGCCCTGGCGCCGCGACTGCAGGTCCTGCTCGATGCGGGTCTCCATGCGCTTGTTGATCTCGTAGAAGAAAAGCAGCGCGACTGCAGCCAGGAACGGCAGGGAGCAGTACACGCTCACCGTCAGGCGGATACCATCCACCACGGCTTCGGGCTGTTGCGGTGCGCCTGCCTGGTAGCCGTGATGGGCGAGGATGCCGGCGACCAGCGCGCCACCGATGCTGAGCCCGATCTTCAGGCCACACAGCATCGCCGAGAAGACGATGGCGGTGGCACGGCGATGGTTCTTCCATTCGGAGTAGTCGGCGACGTCGGCGATCATCGCCCACAGCACCGGGATGGTGATGCCGTAGCAGAACCCGTGCAGCATGAAGGCAGCGAAGGCCACGGCGACCGCCGTGGGCGGGAAGAAATAGAACGCCAGCAGGAACACGGTGGACACCAGCAAAGCACCGCCAAAGACATCACGCTTGCCGAAACGGTCGGCCAGGCGGCGCGATACACCGATGCCCAGGATCATGCAGACGATGCCGCAGGCGTTGAACAGGCTGAATGCCGATGTTGCCGGATCCTTCGGCCAGGCGAACCCGGCCAGGCCCAGACCGTTGAGTGCCGCGTTGACGGCGCCGATGAAGCGGTTGAAGCCGGAGCTGTCGAGAAATCCCGCCAGGGCGGCCTCGCTCATGTAGTACTGGAAGTAGTAGACGTAGGTACCGCCCTTCAGCGACAGGTTGATGAAGACCAGGATGGTCAGCGCCAGCATCACCTTCCATGGGCGGTTGCGCAGCAGGTCGGACAGGTCCTGCAGCACCCCGGCAGTCTGTTCCTTCGCCGGTCCGATGCGCTCGCGCGTGGTGGCGAAGGTGATCAGGAAGAACACCGTTCCCACCACCGCAAATACCGTCATGACCCGCTCGAAGCCCAGCACCCGGTCGCCGTCGCCGAGGATCAGCACCAGCGGCAGCAGCAGGACCTGGATGATGAACTGCGCGATCATCACCGCCACGAAGCGGTAGGCCGACAGGCTGTTGCGCTGGGCCATGCTGCCGGTGAGCACGCCACTGAGTGCCGAGTACGGCAGATTGTTGGCCGCATACACGAGCATCAACAGGCCGTAGGTGGCCAGGGCGTAGACGACCTTGGCGCGCGGCGCCAGGTCGGGGGTGCTGAAGGCCAGCAGTGACAGCACCCCGAAGGGAATCGCCGTCCACAGGATCCACGGCCGGAACTTGCCCCAGCGGCTGACCGTGCGATCGGCGGCGATGCCGATCAACGGGGTGAACACGAAGGCACCGAGCACGCCGATCACGAAGATGATCGTGGCGGCTGTGGCGGGCGGCAGCCGATACACATCGGTGTAGAAGAACGCGAGGTAGGTGATCAGCGTCTGGAAGATCAGGTTGGCGGCCAGGTCGCCCAGGCTGTAGCCGAGCTTCTCCCGGATGGACAGCGTGTGCCCGGTGCTTTCCATGCGGCGCGCATCAGTCACGGTTGGTCTCCACGGTGAACCCGGCCCTCGCGCGGATGTCGGCGCTGGAGCTGCCCACCCATGCCTCGTACGCGCCCGCCGGCACGGCATAGCCGCCGCGCGCGTCGTCATAGTGGCGCAGGGCCTGCTGCGCTTCCAGGTCGAACACCACGGTGCGCCGCTCGCCTGCGGCCAGGTGCACACGCTGGAAGCCGCGCAATGTCTGGCGTGCGTCGCCTGGCCCGGCCTGCAGCCGTCGCACATACAGCTGGACCACTTCGTCGCCGGCGCGCTTGCCCGTGTTGGCGATCTCGACCTGCAACTTGAGTGTCCCGTCGTKGGYGATGCGCGKYGAATCWAGCTGCAGCCTGCCGTAGTCGAAGCGGGTGTACGACAGCCCGTGCCCGAACGGATACAGCGGGGTACCGCGGAAGTAGCGGTAGGTGCGTCCTTCCATCGTGTAGTCGTCAAAGGCCGGCATCGCCTCGTCCGCCTTGTAGAAGGTCACCGGCAGGCGCCCGCCCGGATTGACGTCGCCGAACAGCGCCTGGCCGMCGGCAGTGCCGCCGCGTTGCCCGGGATACCAGCTCATCAGGATGGCGGACAGATTCTGCTGCGCCCAGTCCACCGCCATGGCAGAGCCGCCGGTGAGGACCATCACCACCGGTTTGCCGGTGCCATGCAGCGCTTCCAGCAGCGAGCGCTGGGGCGCGGGCAGGCGCAGGTCGGTACGGTCACCGCCGGCGAAGCCCGGGTAGTTGACCTTCATCTCTTCGCCTTCGACGTCGCCGGTGAGGCCGCCCACGAACACCACCACATCGGCGTTGCGCGCGGCCTCCAGTGCCGCTTCGAACGGCGGCTTGGCTCCGGGCATGCGCCACCCCAGGCGGACGCCGGCATCGCGCTCGGCGTCGAAGTACTCAAGCCTCAGGTCATAGGCGCGGCCGGCCTGCAGGTCCAGGTCCACGCCATCGCCGTGCAGGCGATCACTGTTGGCCCAGTGGTCGAGCACCCGCTTGCCGTCCACGTAGAGGCGGAAACCATCGTCGGCGGCCGCCTCGATCCGGTAGCGCCCCGAGACGGGCGGCAGCAACTGGCCAGTCCAGCGGATGCTGAAACCATCGCTGGGGATGCCCTGCCCCGGTGCGGCTTCACCACGGGCCAGCAGGTTGTCGGTCGGGGAACCCCGATCCCAGCGGAATCCGATCTGGGCATCGGTGCGGACCAGGGCCGGAGTGCCGGAAAGATCGGCGGTACGGAAGTACTCGCCGCGCAGCCCGCGCTCCGGGGAGTCAGCCGACGGGCGCAGGTAGGTCGCTTCGATCAAGGGTGTAGCGCTGGGATCGTCGCGCCCTTCAACCAGGTCCACGCCGCGTGCGTAGCTCACCTCGCTTCCCTTGGCGGCATCGCGGATGCCCTGCAGGAGGGTGACCGGCGCGGCCGGGGTGCCGAAGTAGTTGCCGAGCAATGCCATGGTGTCATCGGCCGTGGGGCCGATCACGGCGATGCGCTTCAGGTTGCGGGACAGCGGCAGCACGCCATCGTTCTTCAGCAGCACCAGCGATTCCTGGGCGGCCTTCAGGGCCAGCGCATCATGCGCCGGAGCCTGGTTGACCGACGCGGGAATCTGCGCCCAGCGCACGCGCTCGGGTGGGTCGAACATGCCCAGCCGCATCCGCGCGGCAAACAGGCGGGTCACCGCATCGTCGATCTCCGCCTCGCTGATCAGGCCCTGCCGTACTGCCGCCGGCAGCGTGGCGTACTCCTGGCCGCACTCCAGTTCGGTGCCGTTGCGGACCGCCAACGCGGCGGCCGCCTCGCGGCTGGGAACGATCCGGTGATGTTTCCAGATGTCGACGATGGCCCAGCAGTCGGACACCACGTAGCCCTTGAAGCCCCAGTCGCGGCGCAGCACGTCGCGCAGCAGGAACCGGCTGGCGCTGGCGGACTCGCCGTACACCCGGTTGTAGGCGCCCATCACCGCGTCCACCTGCCCCTCTTTCACCAGCGCCTCGAACGCGGGCAGGTAGGTGTCGTACAGGTCGCGCTTGCTCGGGCGCGCATCGAAGTGGTGGCGATCGGCCTCGGGGCCACTGTGCACGGCCAGGTGTTTGGCGGTGGCGTCGAGCTTGCGGTACACCGGGTCATCGCCCTGCAGACCGTGCACGAAGGCCACGCCCATGCGGGCGGTGAGGTACGGGTCCTCGCCGTAGGTTTCCTGGCCACGGCCCCATCGCGGGTCGCGGAAGATGTTGATGTTCGGCGACCAGTAGGTCAGCCCCTGGTAGCGGCCATGCGAGCCCTCACGGAGGAACTGGTGGTGCTTGGCACGGGCTTCGTCGCTGATGGTGCTGGCCACCTGCCCCATCAGCGGCACATCGAAGGTGGCCGCCAGGCCGATGGCCTGCGGAAACACGGTGGCCTGCCCTGCCCGCGCCACGCCATGCAGGCCTTCGTTCCACCAGTCGTAGGCGGGAACGCCCAGGCGCTCGATCGCGGGCGCGGCGTTCTGCATCTGCGCTGCCTTCTCCTCCAGGGTCATCCGTGCGACCAGGGCAGCGGCGCGGTTTTCGAAGCTGGCCGAGGTGTCGAGCCAGGGCGCGGGCTCGGCTGCGTAACCCGTGCCCGCCAGCGCGATGGCAGCGCACAGGGCCAGCGGGCGGAAGATGGGAGTGCGCGTCATCATTTGCTCCTCAATGCACGCTCGTCGCGCGCGAATGGTCCCAGCAGGGCGCCGACGAAGCCGCCTGCACGATCCGTACTCAACACCGTTCCGTCCACGGCATCGGCCAGTGTCTGCCAGCCACGCCCGTCGCCGCTGTCGAAGGCGAACGCATAGCGGCCTTCGTCACCAGCGATCTTCAGGCGCAGCGACGTCGCTGCCGTTGCCTGGCGCGTTGCCAGGGTGCGGGTGACACCGCTGCCGTCGCGCGCTTCCAGGAAGACCGCCACGCGGTCACCGCCGAGGCTGCGCACGCCAAGGAAATACCAGTGGGTCTCGCTCTGGAAAGCTGCCAGGCCTGCGGCCACGCCCGCCGCCGGCCGGGTCATGGCCGTGCTGGATTCGAAGCGCAGGTGCTGCTGGCGCCGGCCGAGGAACGCGGGGTTGCGCAGCGTGTCCAGGTTCTCCGCCAGCGGATGCACGGCCAAGGCCCCCGGTCGCTCGCGCAGGTCCGCCCACGGCTGCCTGGGGATGCGCACGCGCAGCCAGCCGCTGCCGAGTGCCGGCGCATCGAATTCGTCACGTTCGGTGAAATTGCCGGTGGACGGCGCCTGCGACGCTTCGCCCTGCATCCAGGAGGGCGCTCTGGCCACATACGGAATGGCCTGGTTGGCCGGCAGGATCACCGGCCAGCCGTCACGCCATTGCACCGGCAGCAGATAGGTCTCGCGCCCGGTGTTGTAGTGGCGCGTGTCGTAGTTGCGGCTGGCAAGGAACACCGCCCACCATGAGCCGTCCGGCCCCTCCACCAGATCCGCATGCCCGGCATTGGTGATCGGCAACGGCCTGTCGGCGGGCAGGTCACGCTGGGTGAGAATCGGATTGCCCGCATACGGCACGTAGGGCCCCCATACATTACGGCTGCGCAACACCACCTGCGAATGTTGCGGCCCGGTGCCGCCTTCCGCGTCGGAGAGGTAGTACCAGCCATCGCGTTGGTAGATGTGCGGCCCCTCGATCCAGATAGGGTTCCTGGCCGGCTCCACCCCGCCGTCGATCAACACCTTGCGGGGACCTACCGGGGCGAAGGTCGSCAGATCAATCTGCTGCATCCAGA
>NZ_JBFTNR010000108.1:0-7862 GCF_056665995.1 Stenotrophomonas sp. 05L44_2 | reverse complement strand
CCTTCCGAACGCACGTCGGTCTTGACCCAGCGCAGGCCGACATTGCCGGTGACCGGCAGGCCGAACAGCGTGCTGCTGAATTCACCCATCAGGTACAGCGCGCGGGTTGTCTCGGTCACATCGACGTTGTTCGGGTCCTGGAAGTCCGGGTCCAGGCCACTGTCGCTGGTGCCGCGGAAGGACGCGTAGAGGCAGCTCGGATCGAAGTACGCCCACGAGGAGATCGTATTGCCGCTGGCCGCATCCATGAAATCGTCCTGCGGGAACGGTGCACGGCAGGCACGGTTGGCGGCAATGATCTTCGCCTTGTCGGCCGCTACGCGCTGGTCGTAGTCGGTCACCAGGGTGTTGTCGCGCAGCCGGTAGTCGGCCTGGCTGGCGCGCACGCCGCCCTTGATGCGGGTGAAGAAACCGGACTCGGGCATGAAGCTGGCATCGAAGCGGCCGGCCTTGATCTTGTGGTCGTTCTCGGTCGCGCTGGAGGTCACCCGCGCCGCGCCGGTGTAGGCGTCCCAGTTGTTCGGGTCGAAGTTCGGCGCCAGCGCCACGCTCGGCACCTCGCCATGCCAGTCCCAGTCGTAGTCGACATAGCCGGTGGCGCCGCTGCTGATGCCCGGCACGATGGCATTGTTGACGTCGCGCTGGTTGGCGCGCAGCCGGGTCATGCGCTCGCTGTCCAGGCGGTTGGTATGCGAATAGGAAAGATCGGTGGACAGCTCCCAGACCGGGCTGGGGCGCAGGATCAGATTGAGGCCACCACCGGTGTATTCCTCGCCGCGCCAATAGCGGTTGGAGGTCGAATCGATGGAAGTGCTGCCATGCAGGTGGCGGACGATGCCGTCCTCGTCCACCTCGCGCTGGGTGATGCCGCGTCGTGCATTGGACAGGCTCAGGTCGCTGCGGTCCTCGTCCCAGTTGCGCTCGGTATGTTCGAAATCGAGGTTGACCTCGACCACGTCGTTGGGCCGCCATTGGATCGCCGCGAATTCGCTCTGGCGATCATTGCGCTCCTGCTTCAGGCGATAGATGCGGCTGCTTGGCACCAGGTAGTACGGCGCGCCGTTGGCGATGGCCTGGGCGCTGACTTCATTGCAGTTGGCATTGGCCACGTTCTGCCTGCCATCGCAGGCATACCAGGTGGAGCCGCTGGTGATGCTCTCCTCCGGATCGGTGCCCTCCAGCCGCTGGATGCCCAGCGAGATGCCGAGCTTCTGGCCGTTGCCGAATTCGAACTGGTCGATGTAGCTGGCGGTACCGCGATAGCCGATGCCATCGTCGTCGCGGTACTTCTTGTCATACTCGGCCCAGCTGCCGCGCAGATCGATCTGCGCCGAGCGCTTGCCGTACTCCAGCGGCTTGACCGTCTCCAGCCCGATGGTCCCGGCGACACCGCCTTCGATGATGTCGGCACGCTGGGTCTTGTAGATCGCCACCGTATTGATCAGCTCGGCCGGGAACATGTTGAAGTTCACCGAGCGGTCGCCGCTGCCGTTGGTGATCTCGCGGCCGTTGAAATTGGTGCTGCTGAGGAAGGCGCCGAGACCACGGATCGAGATTTCCGATGCGCCGGTCTTGTCGCGGGTCGAGGCGGCACCGGTCAGCGTTTCGATCGCATCGGCCAGTGATGGCGCGGGCAGGTCGCCGATGTCGTCGGCCGACAACACATCGGCGATCACCGTGTCGTCGCGCTTCTTGTTGATCGAGCTCTGCATCGATTCGCGGATGCCCGTGACCTGGACCTGGTCCAGGGTGGTGGCGTCCTGCCCGGAACCGCTGCCGGCAGACTGCGCCTGCACGGCCGGCGAAGCCGCCAGCGCAGCGAGCAGTGCCACGATCAGCGGTGTGGGTGACAACGGTGTACGACGTACAACTCCGGCTGGTTGCCGCATGGTTTTCCTCCTCCCAAAGGATCGCCCGGACGGTAGGCGTGGGACGCAGCTTCGACACGCCGACACAGAAATGTCAACCAACTGGACTGGATTTTTCGTAATACCTTTGATTCAGACCGGTTGCCCGGCATTTCATGTGCTGATGCAGCATGACTTTGCGCGCAACGTGGCTTACAACACACCTACCAAGTGGTATGCACACCCACTCCGAAACCGCGGCATCGCCGTCTCTGGAAGGACTTCATGCGCATTCAACCGACTTCGCACCGCCTTTCGAAACCCACCCTTGGATATTGCCTGGCAATTGGACTGGCAACCTGCCTGACCAGTTTGCCGGCGAACGCTGCGAGCTGGCTGGTCCATGATGCCGCCGAGTTCGCCACCGCCGCTGCCGCACTGCAACCCGGCGATGAAATCGTGCTGGCCGATGGCACCTGGACCGATGCGCGCCTGCTGCTGAAGGGCCAGGGCACCGCCGCCGCACCGATCGTGCTGCGCGCGCAGACGCCGGGCAAGGTGATCCTCAGCGGGGGGTCGGACCTGCGCCTGGCCGGCAGCTACCTGCAGGTCTCCAACCTGGTATTCCGCAACGGCTACACCCCGGGCGACGCCGTGGTGGCGTTCCGCGAGTCGAGCAAGGCAGTGGCCAGCCACAGCCGCGTCACCGGCCTGGTCATCGATGACTACAGCAACCCCGATGGCAGCGACCAGGACTACTGGGTGTCGCTGTACGGCAGCAACAACCGCCTCGACCACAGCCAGCTGCGCGGCAAGACCAACGCTGGCCCGACGGTGGTGGTGGTGCGCGATGCCACCCAGKGCCTGGACAACCAGCACCGCATCGACCACAACTGGTTCGGCCCGCGGCCAGCGCTGGGCGTCAATGGCGGAGAGACGATCCGTGTAGGCACCAGCGACACCTCGCTGAGCGATTCCAACAGCACGGTGGAGAACAACTGGTTCGAGGGCTGCGATGGCGAGACCGAGATCGTCTCCAACAAGTCCGGCGGCAATACCTTCCGCGGCAACGTGTTCTATCGTTCGGCCGGCGCGCTGACCCTGCGCCATGGCAACGGCAACCGGGTGGTCGACAACCTCTTCCTCGGCGACGACAAGGCCGGCACCGGCGGCGTGCGCATCATCAATGCCGACCAGACCGTCAGCAACAACTACTTCGAACGGCTGGCCGGCTCCAGCAACCGCTCGGCACTGGCGGTGATGGATGCACAGGCCAATCCGCCGTTGTCCGGCTACGCGCCGGTGGTCAACGCGACCATCAGCCGCAACACCTTCGTCGACGTGGCGAAGATCAGCTTCGGTGTGGGCCATGACGAAACCAAGGGGATCGTGGTTGCCGCCAGCAACAGCCACTTCAGCGGCAACCTGATCGTCAACCGCACCAGCAAGAATCCACCGAATGCGGCCAGTTCGCTGGCCGGCATCGCCTTCAGCRRCAACGTGCAGTCGCCGCAGGCCAGCAGCGTATTCCCGGGCGGGGTGAGCAGCGCCAGCATCACCCTGCAGCAGGCCGCCAGCGGCCTGTGGGTGCCGGCAACGCCCCTGCCCACCATCGGCGCCGATCCGGCGCTGGCAATGACCCCGCGCGAACAGACGGGGGTGGACTGGTATCCCAAGGTGGGCGAGGTTGCCCTGTCACGCACCAGCACCGGAGTTGATCGATGAGGTTGCAGCCACTGTCCCTTTGTTCCCACCGTCTGGCGATCGCCCTCGCCCTGGCCGCTCCCTTCGCCCTGTTGCCGACGGCACCGCTGCATGCGGCACCTGCCGCAGCCGCGCGACAAGGCGATACCGCGCCGGTACTGGTGACCGCCGCGCAGTGGCAGCAGATGGCCAGCGAAGGCAGCCGCTATCCGTGGTTCGCCAAGGAACAGGCGCGTACGCAGAAATCGCTGCAGAAGATGATGAAGGCCGGCATCGACGTGCCGGTGCCGAAGGACAAGGGCGGCGGTCGCACCCATGAGCAGCACAAGCGCAACTACCAGGCACTGCTGGCCGCCGGCACCCTGTACCGGCTGACCGGCGACAAGGCCTATGTCGCCTATTCGCGCGACATGCTGCTGCAGTACGCCAAGCTCTACCCGACCCTCGGCCCGCATCCGGAAGGACGCGGACAGATTCCCGGCCGGGTGTTCTGGCAGGTGCTCAACGATTCGGTCTGGCTGGTCAACGCCATCCAGGGCTACGACGCGATCCGCGATGCGCTGTCGCCGCAGGATCGGCAGACCATCGAATCGCAGGTGTTCCGGCCGATGGCCGAGTTCCTGGCCAGCGAGCCGAAGAACTACGACCAGATCCACAACCACGCGACCTGGGCGGTGGCCGCCACCGGCTTGACCGGCTACGTGCTGCGTGATCGCGAACTGGTGGAGAAATCGCTGCGCGGCAGCCGCAAGGATGACCAGTTCGGTTTCCTGCGGCAGATCGACCTGCTGTTCTCGCCCGATGGGTATTACGAGGAAGGCCCCTACTACCAGCGCTATGCGCTGGCGCCGTTCCTGCTGTTTGCCAACGCGATCGAACGCAACGAGCCGCAGCGGAAGATCTTCGCGCGCCGCGACGGCGTGCTGCTGAAGGCGGTGGACGTGCTGGTGCAGACCAGCTACGACGGCCTGTTCTTCCCGATCAACGATGCGATCCTGGACAAGGGCATCGATACCGAAGAGCTGGTGGCTGGCATCGGCATCGCCTATGCGCAGGCCGGCGATGACCGTCTGCTGTCGGTCGCCCAGCAGCAGAAACGCCTGCTGCTGTCGCCGGAAGGGCTGCAGGTGGCGCAGGCGTTGGCAGCCAACAAAGCCAAACCGTTCGACTACCGGCCGATGCTGCTGCGCGACGGCCCGGACGGTGAACGCGGCGGCCTGGCGATCCTGCGCATGGGTGGCGAACGCGGCCAGGCGCTGGTGCAGAAGGACACCATGCAGGGCATGGGCCACGGCCACTTCGACAAGCTCAACTGGCTGTTCTACGACAATGGCAACGCCGTGGTGACCGACTACGGCGCGGCGCGCTTCCTCAACGTGGAAGCCAAGCGCGGTGGCATCTATCTGGCCGAGAACCGCAGCTGGGCCAAGCAGACCGTGGCCCACAACACGCTGGTGGTGAACGAGCAGAGCCACTTCAAGGGCGACTGGAAGCGCGGTGAGGAACTCGCCCCGCAGGTGCGCTTCTTCCAGGCCGACGCAGATACCCAGATCGCCTCGGCGACGATGCGCGATGCCTATCCGGGCGTGGTGTTCACCCGCACCCAGGCACTGCTGCGCCACCCCGAACTGGGCCTGCCGGTGGTGCTGGACCTGCTGCAGGTGCACGGCGACAAGGCTGCACGCTACGACCTGCCGCTGCACTTCAACGGCCACATCGTCACCACCGGTTTCGAGGCCGAGCATTTCCCTGCCCAGCGCCCGGTGCTCGGCAGCGACAACGGCTACCAGCACCTGTGGCTGGACGCACGCAGCAAGGCCGGCAGTGAGCCGCGCACGCTGGCGTGGCTGCTCGACGGACGCTTCTACACCTACCGCTTCGGCAGCAGTGCGCCGGCGCAGGCGTTGCTGGTGGAGAGCGGTGCCAATGATCCCGAGTTCAACCTGCGCCGCGAACCGGCGCTGCTGCAGCGCGTGGAAGGACAGAAGGATGTGACCTTCTTCAGCGTGCTGGAGCCGCATGGCGAGTACAACGGCACCGCCGAGTACGTGCACGGTGCCGACAGCCGCATCAAGCAGATCATCCGCACCCGCGGCAATGATGCCGAGGTGCTCGAGCTGCGCCTGGCCAGCGGCGCCCGCATCGCACTCGGCGTGGCCGACGACAGCGACGCGAAGGGCGAACACAGCGTGACGGTGGATGGCCATGCCTACCGCTGGAGCGGCAGCCATGCGCGCATGGACCGCAGCAAGGGTGAGGCACGATGRACGGCCCCTCGGCCGTGGCCACGCTGCGCAAGGTGCCGGTGCGCTCGGCCGTGCGCTGGCTGATCGTCGGCCTGATCGCGGTGGCCACGGTGATCAACTACATCGACCGCAATGCACTGGCGGTGATGTGGCCGGAGATCGCCAGGGAAGTCGGCGCGACCAAGGACGATTACGCACTGCTGGTGACCGTGTTCATGCTGTTCTATGCCGCCGGCCAGTTCCTGTTCGGGCGCCTGTTCGACATGATCGGGACGCGGCTGGGGTTCGCGTTGTCGATCAGTGTGTGGTCGATCTCGATCGCGCTGCATTCGGTCACCCACTCCATGCTCTCCTTCAGCGTGGTGCGGGCGATGCTGGGCATCAGCGAAGCCGGTGCCTGGCCCGGCGCGGTGAAAGCCAATGCCGAGTGGTTCCCCGCGCGTGAGCGTGCCCTCGCACAGGGCATCTTCAACGCGGGCGCGTCCATCGGTGCCATCGTTTCGGCGCCGGCCATCGCCGGCCTGTACCTGTGGCTTGGCTGGCGCGGCACCTTCGTACTGGTCGGTGCACTTGGCTTCCTGTGGCTGTTGCCATGGCTGTTCGTCTATCGCGCCGGCCCGGACAAGCATCCGTGGGTGAGTGACGCCGAGCGGCGCCTGATCATGGAAGACCAGGCTGGCCAGCAACGCGTGGATGCACCGAAGGTCAGCGTGCGTTCGCTGCTGGCCCACCGGCAGAGCTGGGGCATGCTCGCCTGCCGTTTCCTGCTGGATCCGATCTGGTGGCTGTTCGTATCGTGGCTGCCGATCTATCTGGCCGAGACCTTCGGCTTCGACATCAAGCAGATCGGCCTGTTCGCCTGGGTGCCCTTCGTCGGCGCCATGCTGGGCAGCCTGAGCGGCGGCTGGCTGTCGGGGCGCCTGATCAATGCCGGCCAGAGCGTGGACCGTGCGCGCAAGCTGTCGATTTCGCTGGGCTGCGTGATCATGGCACCGGCCCTGCTGGGCGCGGTACTGGCCAACCAGCCGCTGTTTGCGGTGCTGGCGATTGCAGCAGTGCTGTTCGGTTTCCAGATCGCCATCGGCAACATCCAGACCCTGCCCGGCGATCTGTTCGATGGCCGCTCGGTGGGCACGCTGGCCGGTCTCGGCGGCCTGGCCGCCGTAGCCGGAACGTTGATCACCACCTGGCTGGTACCGGTGCTGACCCGCCATTCCTATGCACCGATCTTCATCCTCGTCGCCGCACTGGTGCCGCTGTCGCTGGCCGCGCTGTGGTGGTGGACCGGACCGATCCACAAGCTCGACCGCACCGACGGTTGAGCCCCCCCCCCCATTTCCTCGCATTCCCCCGCAAACCAAGGAGTTTCCCGCATGTCGTTCCAGGACAAGGTGGCCATCGTCACCGGTGGTGGCCGTGATATCGGCCGTGCCGTCTCGATCAAGCTGGCTGCGGCCGGTGCACGCGTCTGCCTCAACTACGCCAACGACGAAGCCAGCGCGCAGGAAACGCTGGCGCTGATCAAGGCGGCCGGTGGCCAGGCCATCGCCCACCGCGCCGACGTCACCGATCCCGCCGCCGTGGCCGGCTTGGTCGCAGCAACGCAGGCTGCATTCGGCCAGCGCATCGACGTGCTGGTGAACGTGGCCGGCGGCATGGTCGAGCGTCGTCCGCTGGCCGACATCGACCCGGCGTTCTTCCACAAGGTCATCGACCTCAACCTGACCTCCACCTACCTGACCACCCACGCGGTGGTACCGCACATGGGCGAAGGCGCGGCGATCGTGAACTTCGCCTCGCAGGCCGGTCGTGATGGCGGAGGCCCTGGTGCGGCGATCTATGCCACTGCCAAGGCGGCTGTGATGACCTTCACCCGGGCCATGGCCAAGGAGCTGGGGCCGAAGGGTATCCGCGTCAACGCACTGTGCTGCGGCATGATCGCCACCCGCTTCCATGACGAATTCACCAAACCGGAAGTGCGTACGGCGGTGGCCGGCGCGACGCCGCTGCGTCGCCAGGGCCTGCCGGAGGAAGCCGCCGATGCGGCGGTCTACCTGGCGTCGGC
>NZ_JBFTNR010000107.1:0-7885 GCF_056665995.1 Stenotrophomonas sp. 05L44_2 | reverse complement strand
GGCCACCATTGAGGCCGACGCAGGGAATGCCGCAGACCGTGAATTCGACGGTGAGCACGTCCCCCTGCTTGCCGTCGGGGAAGTCGCCGGGCGCGTGATGCACAGCGGTTACTTCGCTGTCGGGAAAGGTCTTCGCATAGAACGTGGCGGCCTCGAGCGCGCCGTTGTCATACCAGACGCAGATCGTGTTCTTGTGAGCCATGGCGGGGCTCCGCAGTGGACGAAGGCGCAGCGATAGCATGGGCGGTGTTAATGCCGGATCGTGCTGCACTGCGGGAGCTGTCGGCGCCGCGCTACCATGGCCGGACGACACGACAGGGATGATGCGTGAAGATCCTGATTCTGGGTGGATATGGGGTGTTCGGGGGGCGTCTGGTCCGCTTGCTGGCCGACCTGCCGATGCTGGAACTGCTGATTGGTGGCCGCAACCTGGCGGCGGCACAGGCCTTCTGCGCAAGCTATGTGGGGCAATCGACGCTGCGTCCACTGCAGGTCGACCGGCAACGGCTGGCCACGGCCCTGCAGGCCGAGCGACCGGACCTGGTGGTGGATGCCTCCGGTCCTTTCCAGGACTATGGCGAACACCGCTATGGCGCGATCGAAGCCTGCATCGCCGCCGGCATTGATTATCTGGACTTCGCCGACGCGGCAGACTTCGTATTCGGGGTTTCGCAGTACGACGCGCAGGCCAGGGCGGCTGGCATCTACGCACTGTCAGGCGTCAGCAGTTTCCCGGTATTGACCGCGGCAGTGCTGCGCGAGATGGCCACGCACATGGACATCGTCAGCGTGGAAGGCGGCATCGCGCCATCGCCCTATGCCGGCATCGGCCTGAACGTGATGCGTGCGGTGGTCGGCTATGCCGGTGCGCCGGTGAAGCTGCGCCGCAACGGTCGCGATGGGCACGGCATCGGCCTGGCCGAGAGTCGCCGCTTCACCGTCGCGGTGCCGGGGCGGCTGCCGCTGCGCAACCTGCATTTCTCGCTGGTGGATGTGCCGGATCTGCAGGTGTTGCCACCCGAACATCCGACGATGACCGACATCTGGATGGGGGCTGGCCCGGTGCCGGAGATCCTGCATCGCGTGCTCAATCTGCTGGCCAAGGCGCGCCTGCGCCTGAAACTGCCATCGCTGGAGCCATGCTCGCGGTTGTTCTATACCGTGTTGAACCTGATGAAGTTCGGCGAGCATCGCGGCGGCATGATCGTGCGCGCCGTGGGCACCCGCGATGGTGCGCGTGTGGAACAGAGCTGGCACCTGCTGGCCGAGGCCGATGACGGCCCGTACATTCCGTCGATGGCGATCGAAGCGGTGATCCGCAAGCAGCTGGCCGGTGATCGGCCGTCACCGGGTGCACGCCCGGCCACGCATGCGCTGGAACTGTCCGACTACGACCGGCTGTTCGACGGACGCACGATCCATACCGGTTTCCGCCGCGACATGCCCGGTGCCAGCCTGTACCAGCGCCTGCTGGGCAGCGCGTACGCGCAGCTGCCGGCCAGCGTGCAGGCGTTGCATGCACCGTCTGCCGCCAAGCGCTGGAGCGGGACGRCATCGGTCGAACGCGGTGGTGGGTTGTTGTCGCGGTTGCTGGGGAAAGTGTTCGGTTTTCCGGCAGCGGGCGAGGCAGTGCCGGTCAGCGTGGAGTTCACCGCAGAGGCGGGTGGTGAGCGCTGGACGCGGACCTTTGCCGGCCGTCGTTTCTCTTCGTTGCAGACGCAGGGGCAGGGGCGCAACGAAGCGCTGCTGGTCGAACGCTTCGGTGCGGTATCGGTAGCGTTGGCACTTCTGGTCGACAACGGGCGGCTGCAACTGGTGCCGCGACGCTGGTCGATCCTGGGCCTGCCGTTGCCGCAGTGGCTGTTGCCCGGGGAGAACAGTTTCGAGGGTGATGAGGATGGGCGCTTCGTCTTCGACGTGGAGATCGGCGCGCCGGTGGTGGGGCGGATCGTGCATTACCGGGGAACGTTGAAGCCCGCGTGATGTCCACCGACGAAAAAGGGCGCCATGAAGGCGCCCTTTCCGTTATTGCTGTTGCATGAACCTCAGCGCCAGACCTTGATCTGCTCGCCGTCGGTGCGCTGCATCGGCTGGCCCGGCTTGCAGCTGAAGCTGGCGCCGAACGCCGGCAGGTTCGACAGCGGGCCGTTGGTGCGCCAGCGGCCCGGTGCACGGATGTCGGCGGTCAGGCGGCGTGCGGCCTCGTTCGGCGACAGCTGCTGCGGCCACAGCGCAGCCCAGGCGCGGAAGAAGCCCTGCTGCTGTGCCGGCTTGGCCTTCGGCTCCTGCGCGGTGTACGCGGCCCAGGCCAGCTCCAGACCGGCGATGTCGGCCAGGTTCTCTTCCTGGGTCAGCGTGCCGTTGACCTTGGCCCCCTTCACGCCGGGGAACTCGTAGGCGCCGTACTGGCTGGCGACACGGGTGCCGAGCAGGGTCCAGGCGGTCTTGTCGGCCGGGGTCCACCAGCTGCGCAGTTCGCCCTTGGCATCGACCAGCGCACCCTTGGCATCGATCGCACGGGTCAGCTCGTGGCCGACCAGGCCGCCGAAGCTGCCGAACTTGTCGGCGGCATCGGCCTTGGCGTTGAACACCGGGCCCTGCAGGATCGCCGCAGTGACGATCAGCCGGTTCTGCGCCAGGTCATAGGCCAGCGACGGCTGCTGCGGCAGCACGTCCCAGCGGCGGTCGGCGTTGCCCTTGCCGATGCGCTTCATTTCCTCGCGGTGGCGCCAGGTGGACGCGATCAGCATGTTGCCGCCGAACGAACCACGGCCCATCGGCTGCACGCTGTAGTCCAGGTCRCGCAGCGGGGTGCCGATCTCGATCTTCAGCGCGGCCAGCTTGGCCTGTGCTTCGGTCTTGGCCTCGGCGCTCATCCAGSTGYTGYKCTTGACCGCWTCGATCTGCACTTCACGTACCTTGTCGACGATCCAGGCCGCCTGGCGGCGGTCTTCGGCGGACAGGTAACGGGCTGCGTATTCGCGGCCGACCATCGGGCCAGCGGCCACGTTGATCGCGTCCAGCACGCTTTCCCAGCGCTGCGGCGGCAGGGTTTCACCACGCAGCACGCGGCCACGGAATTCGAACTCCGCATCGCGGTAGGCCTTGGACAGGTACGGCGCCATCGAGTCGCCCACGCGCCAGCGCAGGTAGGCCTTCCACTGGTCCGGCTTGAGCTTGGTGACCATGCCGTCGAGCTGCTTGAACAGCGCCGGATCGGCCAGCGACACCAGGTCATCGTTGACGCCCTGCGCCTTCAGGAACGCATCCAGCTGCAGGTTGCGGTAGCGGCTGTTGAGGTCCTTGGTGGAGATCGGCGCGTAGTTGTTGAACGGGTTGTTGATGCCCGCCAGCGACTGCGCATTGCGGGCCAGTTCGGTTTCCAGCGCGATCACCGCCTGCGACTCGGCGTCCAGCTTGGCGGCCGGGGTGCCGGTCAGTGCGAGGATCTGCTTGACGTAGTTGCGATAGCGGCCCATCAACGCGACGGTGTCGGCGTCGGTGCGGGTATAGAAGGCCGGATCAGGCAGGCCCATGCCGCCCTGCATGAAGTAACCGATGTGGCGGTCCAGCGCCTTCAGGTCCACGTCCGGACCGAAGTTGAAGGCCACCGGGATGCCGACCTGGTGCAGCGCGGCGATCGAGGCCGGGACATCCTTGGCCTTCTTGATCGCGTTGATGCGGGTCAGCAGCGGTGCGATCGGGTTGGAGCCGTCGGCTTCCACGGCCGCTTCGTCCAGGCCGCTGGCCCAGAAGTCGCCCAGCAGCTTCTGCACGTTGCCCTGCGGCGCCTTCATCGAGGCGTCCAGCAGTTCACGCTGTTGCTGCCGGCTGCGGTCGACCAGCTGGCCCAGTGCGGTGGCGGCGCCGGTCTGCGGCACCGGGTTGGCCTTCAGCCAGCCTGCGTTGGTGGCGTCGTAGAAATCGCTGCACTGCGCACTGACGGCCGGGGCGCGTGCGGCCTTCTTCTTGGCGGCGAACGCATCGTGGGTCGGAACCAGGGTCGCCAGGCTGATGCCCAGGGCGATGGCAAGCGGACGGAAGTTGGGCATGTAGAACGAATCCGTGATGGATTGAGGGCGGGCGAACTATAGCAAGCTGCGCATGGGCACGGGATGCACGCATCACGGTGGTTCCGCCGGGCATGGCCCGGCGCTACCGGGGGGGTGGCATGGGCAGGGGATGCACACCTCATGGTGGCTCCTTTGTGCCATGCGCCGAGCAAGGTCGGCCTCTACCAGCGGCTTGGGCAAGCGCCGGCGCCAGTAGAGCCACGCCATGCGTGGCTGCGGCCACCGCGCGGAAAAACAAAGGCCCGGGAAATCCCGGGCCTCTGCAGGCAAGCCGTGGCCTCAGCCGTGGCTTACCAGATCACCACCTGCGAGTCGCCGGTGCGCGACATCGGCGTGCCCGGCTTGCACTGGAAGGCCGCGGTGAAGGTCGGCAGGTTCGACGGCGCACCGACGGCGCGGAACTGCGCCGGCGCGTGCGGGTCGGTTGCCAGGCGGACCTTGGCGTTCTCCGGGGTGTACTTGGTGCGCCACACGGTGGCCCAGTTGAAGAAGAAGCGCTGATCGCGGGTGAAGCCATCGATCTTCGCGTCTTCCTTGCCGGCCGATGCCTTCTGCAATGCGTCGTAGGCGGTGGCCAGGCCACCCAGGTCGGCGATGTTTTCGCCCAGGGTCAGATGGCCGTTCACGGCCTGGCCGTCGACCTTGTACTGGTCGAACTGCTTGACCAGCTTGCCGGTCAGGCCAGCGAAATTCTTCGAGTCGGCTTCGGTCCACCAGTTCTCGAAGTTGCCGGTCGGCCCGAAGCGGCTGCCCTGGTCGTCGTAACCGTGGGTCATTTCGTGGCCGATGACCGCACCGATACCGCCGTAGTTCAGCGCGTCGTCCGCCTTGGCATMGAAGAACGGCGGCTGCAGGATSGCGGCCGGGAASWYGATCKYGTTSTSSRKCGGGTTGTAGTAGGCGTTGACCGTCTGCGGGGTCATGCCCCACTCGGTCTTGTCCACCGGCTTGCCGATCTTGGCCAGGTTGTACTGGTAGTTGAACGCGGTGGCCGCGCGCACGTTGCCCAGGTAGCTGTCACGGTTGGTCTGCAGGCCCGACCAGTCACGCCACTTGTCCGGGTAACCGATCTTCGGAGTGAAGGTTTCCCACTTGGCGATGGCCTTGGCCTTGGTCTCTTCGCTCATCCAGGACAGGCCCTGGATGCGTTCCTTCAGCGAAGCGGCCAGGTTCTTCACCAGCTCTTCCATCTTCGCCTTGGCTTCCGGCGAGAAGGCGACCTTCACGTACAGCTGGCCGAAGGCTTCGCCGGCATCGCTCTCGATGGTGCCCAGCACACGCTTCCAGCGCGGCTTCTGTTCCTTCTGGCCATTGAGGGTCTTGCCGTAGAACTCGTAGTTTTCCTGCACGAACGCATCGGCCAGGTACGGCGAGGCGCCGTCCACGGTGTGGAAGCGCAGGTAGGCACGCCACACCGACGGATCGGTATCGCCCAGCGCCTTGCTCACTTCCTGGTGGAAGGCCGGGATGGCCAGCGAGAACTTCTCCGGCGCGGCCACGTTCTGCGACTTGAAGAACTCGGTCCAGCTGAAGTTCGGGGTCAGCGCATCGGCCTCGGCCAGGCTGACCGGGTGGTAGTACAGCGAGACATCGCGCGACAGCTCGACGCTGGACTTGGACGCCTTGGCCAGGCGGGTCTCGAACTTGACGACTTCTTCAGCCTGCTTTGCGGCATCGGCAGCGGCCACGCCGGACAGCTCCAGCACCTTGGCCACGTGGGCCTGGTAAGCCTTCAGTTTGTCGGCCTTGGACGCATCGGTATAGAAGGTCTTGTCCGGCAGGCCCAGGCCGCCCTGGCTGGCGTAGGCCATGTTCACGGCCGAGTTCTTGAAGTCGGCTTCGGCGCCGAAGCCGAACAGCACGTTCTCGCCCTTGGCAGCGCTGGTGCGCAGGTAGTTGGCGATGGCGGCCTTGTCCTGCAGGCCGTCGATCGCGGCCAGGTCGGCCTTCAGCGGCTCGATGCCCTGGGCGTTGACCTTGGCTTCGTCCATGCCGGTGGCCCACAGGTCGCCGACGATCTTCTCGATGCCGGCCGGGTTCTTGACCTGCGCGACCTGCTCGGCCAACTGGTGCTGCACGGCCACCGAACGCTCGTCGAGGATGGTGAAGGCGCCCCAGCTGGTGCGGTCGCCCGGAATCTCGTTGGCGGCCAGCCACTTGCCGTTGACGTAGTCGCCGAAGGCGGTGCAGGCGTCAAGGTTGCTGTCCAGATCGCTGGCCTGGAAGGCGTTGTAGGCCGGCAGCTTGCTCTCGTCGAGCTTGTAGGTGGTGGCGGCGTCGGCCGCGGCCGGCGTGGAGGCGGTGGCATCCTTTGCCGGGGTTTCGTTCTTGCCGCAGCCGACCAGCGCGGCCGAAACGGCCAGGGTCAGCAGCACGATCTTGGGAGTACGGGTCACTTGAATGGCCTCCAGGCCGAGTGAGTCAGGGAAGGGCCGGGGGAACGGCCGTGGGCCGAACGATACGCCGCCGGCCCACACTGCAAGGGTGTCGAAGGTCATGGCCAGGCGCAAGGGGGCCTTGCCGGCACCGGAAAAGACAGACCCGGCAAAAGCCGGGTCTGTCGGGGTACTGCCTGTTTTGCTGGATCAGAACTTGTACTTCAGACGCACGAACGGGGTGCGGCCGTACAGATCGTACTGGGTGGCAAAAGCTGCGATGTTGCCGTAGCGCGCATCGCTCACACCGGTGGAGATCAGCGGCGGGGTCTTGTCGAAGATGTTGCTGACGCCCACCAGGATTTCCCAATCAGCCTGCGAGTAGCTGACCGAAGCGGTGTGGTAGGTCCGCGAATCAACCGTGATGTCACGGTAGGAGTTCGGACGGCCCTGGTAGATGAACACCGGATCCAGATCGATGTCCTTGGTCTTGTGGATGTAGGTGGTCAGCCAGTTGAAGGTCCAATCACCACGGGTCAGGCTCAGTGCCAGGTTACCCACGACCTTCGGACGGCCGATGTCACCCAGCAGTTCGTTCGAGGACAGGCCGCTTTCCTCTGCGCTGGAGAAGACCTGCTGCGTATCTTCGATGGTGTAGGTGACCTGCGTTTCGGCCGAGAACTTGCCGAACGAGAAGTCATGGTCGAAGTTGGCGGTCAGATCGTAGCCACGTGTACGCTGCTTGTTGATGTTGACGTACTGGTTGAAGACGTCGGTGATGTTCCATGCCTCGTCACCGGTACCCGGGTTGCGCACCAGCAGGCCGCAGAATGCGTTCGGGAACACGGCAGCGCCGTAGCAGCCCTTGACGATGTCGGCGGTGGTGATCTGGCCGATTTCGTTCTTCACCTGGTAATCGAAGTAATCGATTGCCACGCTCAGGTTGGCGAAGGTCGGGGTGAACACGATACCGGCGGTCTTGGCACGCGAGGTTTCCGGAATCAGCTGGCCAGCGCCGCCACCAGAGTAGACGGTAGCGCTGCTGCCGTTGCCGGCGTAGTCGGCCGGAATGCCAGCGGCGGCGCAGTTGGTCTGGTAGTTGGTGTTGGAGCTTTCACCCCAGCGGATGCATGGGTCGATGCCGGTCTGGCCGAGGAAGCCGGTCTGGTTGCCCAGGTACAGCTCGTACAGGCCCGGAGCGCGGTAGGAGGTGCCGATCGAACCGCGCAGGCGCAGCGACGGGATGACCTGCCAGYTCAGACCCACCTTCCAGACCTCGTCGGTGCCATCCACCGAGTCATACTGGAACGCACGGCCCGAAGCATTCAGGCTGAGCGATTCGATCGCCGGCAGGCCCTTCAGCAGCGGCACGTCGAACTCGACGAACGCTTCCTTCACGCGGTCATCGCCCTTGGTGACGTTTGCCGAGCTTGAACC
>NZ_JBFTNR010000106.1:0-7919 GCF_056665995.1 Stenotrophomonas sp. 05L44_2 | reverse complement strand
GCGCGATCTGCATGGATTTCAGCTTGCCGGAATGGAGGAGCCGTGAGCATCGACTATTCCGACAGCTCCGCGAAACCGTCGATCGTGTCGTGCCAATCCCCCCCAAGATCCCTGTACACGCCGTTTCATCTTTCTCGAATCACGCCTAGGGGGCAACCATGATCGACGTACTCAACAGCGACGTATCTTCCCCGATTCAGAAGCTACATGAGCTGCAGGTCATCATCGGGATCACCGAGCGCTGCGGCAGTGAATTTTCCCGGCAATTTTTCCGCCGGCACAAAAAAGGCACTTGGGCCGCCGCCTAAGTGCCTGTTTTTTATGGTGGGCCCACCAGGATTCGAACCTGGAACCAAGGGATTATGAGTCCCCTGCTCTAACCGTTGAGCTATAGGCCCTGCGCAGCGTCACAGTGTAGTGGAGCACGGCCGGAGTCGGCTACTCAGTCGGCAGCAGCAAGCGCCTCGCCAACACGCTGCAACCGTCGCTCCGCCATCCCCGCCAACCGCTCCATCTCCAGCAGATGCGCCTGGAACAGCGCCACCGCCTTCATCGCGCCCTCCAGCCCCCTCCGGTTGCCACCGGCAAACCCCGCAACCATCTGTTCTCCCGATTGCGTCAGCAGCGCCAGCGTGGCCCGTCGGGCGAAGCCCAGCCGATCCTCCAGTTCGTCCTGCATGACGTCCTCCCACGTCATCAACGGCGGGAAATCCAGGGCAGCAACAACAGGTACATCATGTTCAACAGCCTTCATGGCCAAGCTCCAATGCTCAACAGGGGTGATGCCGCAGATACACGCGTTGCACGTGTCCCCGCAGCGCGTCCGCCTCGGTGCCGGTGATCCGGCCCGCCCACGAGGTGTGTTGAGCACCTGCATCGCCAGCGTGCGTCTGGCATCCCTGCACGTCAAAGGGCGGATGCGTCATCGCCAACCGCGGCCAAGCATGGCCACGGCTCCACACCGGATCCCCCAAAGAAGAACCCCGCCGAAGCGGGGTTTCTCTCAACACGTCAGCACTACCTGGATATCAATCGATRTCCAGGAAGCTGCGCAGCTGCTCCGAACGGCTCGGGTGACGCAGCTTGCGCAGGGCCTTCGCTTCGATCTGGCGGATGCGCTCGCGGGTCACGTCGAACTGCTTGCCGACTTCCTCGAGGGTGTGGTCGGTGTTCATGTCGATGCCGAAGCGCATGCGCAGCACCTTGGCTTCCCTCGGGGTGAGGCCGGCCAGCACGTCGCGCACGGTTTCAGACAGGTTGATGTTGGTGGTGTTCTCGATCGGGGACTCCACGTTGGTGTCCTCGATGAAGTCGCCCAGATGGGAATCCTCGTCGTCGCCGATCGGGGTTTCCATCGAGATCGGCTCCTTGGCGATCTTCATCACCTTGCGGATCTTGTCTTCCGGCATGTCCATTTCCTTGGCCAGCTCCTCCGGCGTAGCCTCGCGGCCGTACTGCTGGAGCATCTGGCGGGAAATGCGGTTCAWCTTGTTGATCGTTTCGATCATGTGMACSGGRATACGGATSGTGCGMGCCTGGTCGGCGATCGAACGSGTRATGGCCTGGCGRATCCACCASGTSGCATACGTGGAGAACTTGTAGCCGCGRCGGTAYTCGAACTTGTCCACSGCCTTCATCAGGCCGATRTTGCCTTCCTGGATCAGGTCGAGGAACTGCAGGCCGCGGTTGGTGTACTTCTTGGCGATGGAGATCACCAGGCGCAGGTTGGCCTCGACCATTTCCTTCTTGGCCTTGCGCGCCTTGGCTTCGCCGTAGGCCATGGCACGGCTGAGTTCCTTCAGCTCGTCCAGGTCCAGCAGGGTGACCTTCTCGATGTCGATGGTGGCCTGCTGCTCGGACACGATCTGGTCCTTCACTTCACGCAGCGCCGAAGACCACTTCTGCTTGCGCTTCAGTGCGTCTTCCACCCACTCCAGGTTGGTCTGGTTGCCTTCCCAGGAACGGATGAAGTCCTTGCGCGGCATGCGGGCAGTGACGGTGGCCAGGTTCAGCACGCGGCGCTCGTGGGCCTTGATGCTGCCCATGGTGTCGCGCAGCTGCTTGGTCAGCACGTCGGTCAGCGGCAGCGGCAGCTTCAGGGTGACGAACACCGCCGACATCTCCTCGCGGAGCTTCAGCAGGTTCTTCTTGTCGCCCTTGGCGGCAGCCTTCTTGAAGGCGTTGAGGGCATCGCCCAGCGCCTGCATGCGCGCAGCCACTTCCTCCGGATCCGGACCGGTCGGCGCGGCTTCTTCATCGCCGCCGTCGACGTCGTCTTCTTCCTCGTCGGCGTCGGCATCGGCGTCGTCCGCGTCATCGGCCACCACAGCGGCCGGGGCCGGCACGTCGTCGGTCAGGTCGTTGAAGCCGACGATCACTTCGGCAAGGCGCTTGCGGCCTTCCTTGTGCGCTTCGTAATCGGTCAGCAGCGATTCGACCGACACCGGGAACTGGCCGAGTGCGGCCTGGACCTGGGACAGGCCTTCTTCGATGCGCTTGGCAATGGCGATTTCGCCTTCGCGGGTCAGCAGCTCGACGGTACCCATTTCGCGCATGTACATGCGCACCGGGTCGGTGGTACGGCCACCTTCGGTGTCGAGCGCGCTCAGCGCGGCGGCAGCTTCTTCGGCTGCGGTGTCGTCGACCTCACGGTTGCCCGTGTTGCCGTCGTTGAGAAGCAGGGTTTCCACATCCGGAGCAACTTCATGGACATCAATGCCCATGCCGTTGATCATGCCGATGATGTCTTCGATCTGTTCCGGGTCGACCATGTCGTCGGGCAGATGGTCATTGACTTCGGCATAGGTCAGGTAGCCCTGTTCCAGGCCCTTGCTGATCAGTTGCTTGATTTCGGATTGGGCAGGACGTTCGTTGGCCATGTAGTGCTCGCGCCACCGGCTAGGGGGAAATAGGGAACGTAGCATTATACCAGCCCGGGGCCCGGCCTGCCGGGCGGTGGTCCCGGCGGCCTAGGGCCTGAGGAGGAAGGTCACGGGACCGTCGTTGACCAGGCTGACGACCATATGGGCACCGAAGCGGCCCGTTTCCACCCCCGGCGCGTGATTTTCACGACAGATGTCGACAAATCGATTGAACCCGCGTTCAGCCTCCTGCGGCGGTGCCGCGCTGGTGAAGCTTGGCCGCATGCCGGAACGGGTGTCCGCGGCCAGGGTGAACTGGCTGACCAGCAGCAGGCCGCCGCCGGTATCACGCAGCGAGCGGTTCATTTTTCCGGCCTCATCTGCAAACACACGGTAGCCGAGCAGGCGTTCGGCCATCCGCTGCAACTGGGCCTCGGTATCGCCCGGCTCCATGCCGACCAGGGCCAGCAGGCCGGGGCCGATCTGCCCCACCGCCTCACCTTCCACATGCACGGCAGCCTGGCTGACACGTTGAATCAGGACGAGCATCGGCGGGCTTCCAGGCAAGGGGCCGGCCACGATAGCAGCGCCCTTGGCTAAACTGGGGCCGATGAATCCACACCGCAAAGCCCGGCTGGTCTACCGCGCCACCACCCTGTTCGCCCGCCTGCCCTGGCCATTGCTGCGCGGGTTCGCGCGCGCCCTGGCCTGGACGTGGGTGCGCCTCGATGCCCGCGAGAGCCGCGTCACCCGCCGCAACCTGGAGCTGGCCTACCCCGAGCTGGACGCGCCGGCACGCGACCGCCTGCAGCGCGAACTGCTGCGCTCCACCGCCCTGCAGGCCATCGAGACCCTGCGCCTGTGGAGCCGGAAGCCCGCCGACAACCTGCGCCTGCACCTGAAGGAGCGCCACGGCCAGGCGCTGTACGACGCGGCCCTGGCCAGCGGCAAGGGCGTGATCGTGGCGGCCCCGCACTACGGCAACTGGGAGCTGCTGAACCAGTGGCTGGCCTCGCGCGGCCAGATCGCCATCGTCTACAAGCCGCCGGAGGACGAGGCCAGCGATGCCTTCCTGCAGATCGTGCGGGGCGGCGACAACGTGCAGCAGGTGCGCGCCGAAGGCCCGGCCGTGCGCCAGCTGTTCAAGGTGCTCAAGGACGGCGGTGCCACCGGCATCCTGCCCGACCAGCAGCCCAAGGCCGGCGACGGCGTGTTCGTGCCGTTCTTCGGCGTGCAGGCACTGACCATGACCCTGGTCAACCGCCTGGCCGAGCGCACCGGCGCGACCGTGCTGTATGGCTGGTGCGAGCGCATCGGCCCGGACATGGAATTTGCCCTGCACATCGAGCCGACCGACCCGGCCGTGGCCGATCCGGACCCGCACGTGGCGGCCACCGCGCTCAACGCGGGCATCGAACGCATCGCGCGCCGCGACCCGGCGCAGTACCAGTGGACCTACAAGCGCTATACGCTGCGGCCACCGGGCAGCGGCGAGGAAGACCCGTACGCGACCGACGAACATCCGCACTGAGAGCCGCTGCACCGGCCTGCGACACACCGCCGCAGCACGTTGAATACGACGCTGGCGCCCCCATAGAGACACCGATGTCCGCCTCCCCCGGTCCTGCCATGTCTGCTTCCTCCCTGTTCGGTGATCCGGCAGCGATCCGCTGCGAGCGCGCGGTCGCCGAACTGCGCGCCGGTCGCCCGGTCCTGCTCCACGATGGCCAGGGCCAGCGCCTGGCGGTGATCGCGCTGGACAGCGCCACTGCCAGCAGCTTCGCCGCCTTCGCCAGTGCCGCGCGCGAGCGCCATTACCTGTACCTGACCGCCACCCGCGCCCGCGTGCTCGGCGTGGAGGCCCCCGAGGGCGCGCGCCTGCCGCTGGCCGGCGTTGCCTTCGATGCCCTGCCCTCGCTGGGCTACCTGCGCGAACCCGGACCGATGCCCGCGGCTTGGAGCGCAGGCGATGCGTTCGATGCCGGCGCTGTCGAACTGGCCCGGCTGGGCCTGCTGTTGCCGGCGATGGTGGCCGTGCGCCTGGATGCAGACGACGCCACGTTCGATGGCGCGGCCGAGGTTGGCCTGTGCGATCTGGCCGAAGGCGCCGCGCACGCCGCACATGATTACGAACTGGTGGCGCGTTCTCCGGTGCCGCTGCGCGACGTCGGCATGACCACCTTCGCGGTGTTCCGCGGTGGCGTCGCCCAGCGCGACCAGGTAGCGATCATCGTCGGCGAACCGGACCTGTCCGCAGTGGTGCCGGTGCGCGTGCATTCGTCCTGCCTCACCGGCGACCTGTTCGGTTCGCTCAAGTGCGATTGCGGCGACCAGCTGCGGCGCGGCCTGCGCAAACTGAAGGAACTGGGCGGCGGCGTGCTGCTGTACCTGGACCAGGAAGGCCGCGGTACCGGCATCGCCGCGAAGATGCGCGCCTACGGCTACCAGCACGACGGCCTGGATACCATCGACGCCGATGCGCAGCTGGGCTTCGGCGCCGACGAGCGCCGCTACGGCAGCGCGGTGGCGATGCTGCGCGGGCTGGGTGTATCCCGTGTTGCCCTGCTCAGCAACAACCCGACCAAGGCACAGCGCCTGCGCAATGCCGGCATCGAAGTGCTGGACTGCATTCCGGTCACCGGCGAGATCACCGCCGAGAACGAGCACTACCTGCGCACCAAGGCCGACCGCGCCGGCCATCTGCTGGATGTCGATGCGCTGATCCAGGCCGCCCAGTAACGCGGGCGACCTGCTAACGTCTGCGCGGTGCGGCCATCACCGCGCCTGCCCGCCCTGCTGCCCGACGGACGCCCGCGTGACCGAACTGCCCTTGCCTGTTGCTGCTGCCGAAATGCCCCTCGACCACTGGCAACCCCTGCCGCGGCGCGCTGCCCGGTTGGCGGCGCTGGAGGGCGCCTTCGGCGGACTGTTCATCCCCGGCGCACCGCTGGCGGCCCTCTGGTGGTTCTTCGATCTTCCCGGTGGCCTGTGGGCAGCGATGCTGGGCCTGCTGGTCGGCCTCGCCTTCGGCGCCTGGATCGGCCATCGGCGCCTGACCCGCACCCGCTGGCGGCTGGACGCACAGGGCCTGGGCCTGCGCCGCGACCTGATGTGGCAGCTGGAGACCCGCATCCCCATTTCGCGCGTGCAGCACCTGGACCTGCGTCGCGGGCCCCTGGAGCGGCGTGCAGGCCTGGCCACGCTGATCGTGCATACCGCCGGCACCCGCCTGAGTGCGGTCACCGTCAGCGGCCTGGACGAAGCCGATGCCGAGCGCCTGCGTGACACCCTGGCCCATCAGCTCGACCAGGACGCCGACGCCCTGTGAGCCTGCCCCCGCCCCTGCCGCCCTCGCTGCCCAGCGGTGGCGACGAGCATCGCCTGCATCCGTGGTCGTGGCTGTTCGTGCTGCTGATGCAGCTGCGCCACTATTTCCTGCCGCTGGTCGCGTTGCTGGTGTTCGGCCAACGCGGCGACCGCGATCCGATGTGGGCACAGTTGATCCCGTTGACCGCCATCGCCGCGCTGGTGCTGGTGTCGGTGCTGCAGTACCTCAGCTACCGCTATCGCATCGGCAACGATGCGATCACCGTGCGCAGCGGCCTGCTGGCGCGCAACCGGCGCGAGATTCCCTTCGCCCGCATCCACAACGTGGAAGTGCGGCAGAACCCGTTGCACCGGTTGTTCGGGGTTGCCGAACTGCGCCTGGAATCGGCCGGCGGGGTGCGTCCGGAAGCGGAGATGCGCGTGCTGCGGCTGGACCAGGCGCTGGCCCTGGAACAACTGGTGCGCCAGCGTGGACAGGCGCCCCAGCCGACGCCGGGCGACGCGCCGGCTGCCGATGTCGTGCCATCCGACGACGAGCAGGTACTGCTGCGCCTGTCGAGCTGGGACGTGCTGCGCATGGGCCTGCTGTCCAACCGTGGCTGGGCGCTGGCGATCGCCGCCTTCGGCGTCCTGTTCCAGACCGTACCGCGCCCGGTGATGGACGATGCCATCCAGCGTGGCGGGCGCGAGGCCTTCGGCTACGCCAGCCACCTGCATGCCGGGGTGACCGGCGGGCTGGTGCTGTTGGCGGCCGCGTTGCTGCTGGGCTGGCTGCTGCTGCGGGTGTTGTCGGTGGTGTTGACGCTGCTGCGCTACCACGGCTTCACCCTCAGCGAGCGCGAACGGCGTCTGACCGTCTCCACCGGCCTGCTCAGCCGCACCCGCAGCAGCGTCGCGCGCCGCCGCATCCAGGCATGGACGCTGGGCGAGAGCACCCTGCAACGCTGGTTCGGGCTGCGCCAGCTGCGTATTGACAGCGCCGCCGGTGGTCCCTCGCGCGACGACGACCGCGCGCTGCGCGAACTGGCACCGCTGGCTGGTGCAAGCGCCTGCGATGGGCTGGTGCGCCACCTGCTGCCGCAGCTGCAATGGCCGCCGCAGCAGTGGCAACCGATTCCGCAACGCGGATGGTGGCGATTGTCGCTGTCCACCTTGCTGGTGGTGCCGTTGCTGACCGCCGCGCTGTACTGGCGCTGGGGCCTGCCGGCCCTGGCACTGCTGGCCTGGCTGCCGGTCAGCCTGTTGATCGCGCACCGGCAGATGGCGCGGATGGGCTGGCACCTGGATGGCCAGTTCGTGGCGGTGCGCGGCGGCTGGTGGAAGCGCTGGTGGCGCTGGGCCGAGCTGGACAAAGTGCAGGGCCTGCGCCTGCAGCGCTCGCCGCTGGACAAGCTGTTGGGTACGGCCAGCCTGCAGCTGGACACCGCCGGTGCGCATGGCGATGTGGCACTGGCACTGCGCTACCTGCCGCAGGCGCGTGCACAGGCGTTGATGGAAGAACTGGCCACGGCGCTGGCACGGCGCAAGCTGCGCTGGTAGCGCGGCCGATCGTTGAACCGCCATCCACGCATGGCGTGGATCTACTTCACCATCCACGCATGGCGTGGATCTACTCCACCACCCACGCATGGCGTGGATCTACTGCACCACCCACGCATGGCGTGGATCTACTGCACCACCCACGCATGGCGTGGATCTACTGCACCACCCACGCATGGCGTGGATCTACGG